>JBFYWS010000480.1:0-2953 GCA_041310935.1 Desulfobacteraceae bacterium
TCTCCATCTACCCGGGCGAGGTGACCACCATCATCGGCCTGAGCGGCACGGGCAAGAGCGTCACCCTGAAGCACATCATCGGCCTGCTCACGCCGGACTCGGGCGAGATCCTCTACCAGGGCAAGCCCATCAACCGCATGAGCAAGCTGGAGTGGACCGACTACATCAGCCGCATCAGCTACATGTTCCAGAACAACGCCCTCTTCGATTCCATGACGGTCTTCGAAAACGTGGCGCTGCCGCTGAAGCGCACGACCCGGCTCAGCCGCAAGGAGATCGAGCACAAGGCCATGACCCGCATCGATCAGGCCGAGCTGCGGGAGGTCGCCCACAAGCACCCCTCGGAAATCTCGGGCGGCATGCAGAAACGCGCGGCCCTTGCCCGGGCCATGGTGAGCGACCCGCAGATCGTGCTCTTCGACGAGCCGACCACCGGCCAGGACCCCATCCGCAAGAACGCGATCCTGCAGATGATCGCCCAGTACAAGAAAAAGTACGAGTTCACGGCCGTCCTCATCAGCCACGAAATCCCGGATGTGTTCTTCATCTCCAACCGGGTCCTGGCCCTTTACGGCAAGAAAATTGTCTTCCAGGGGCCGCCCGAGGAGTTTGAAAAATTCGACCACCCTTTCCAAAACGAGATCATCCGGAGTCTGGAGAACTTCGCGGAGGAGCTGACTGGCCTATACTCCCGGCGGCATTTCAAGATCCGCTACCAATCGGACCTCGCCAAACGCAGCGACGACAGCTACGCGGTGCTGGTGTTTTCTTTCGACAACATGGACGCCATCGGAGAAGCCGTCAGTCACGACGCGGCCCAGCAGGTCCTGCGCTCGCTGGGGACCTACATCCGCAAGCACTTCGGGGCCGTGGGCGGCTTCTCCACCCGGCAGACCATCAACGAGTTCGCCACCATCCTGCCGTTTTCGGACATCGAGGAGGCCAAGCGCATCCTCGATAATTTCGTCAAGGATTTCCGGGAGCAGGGGATGGCCGAAGTCTCCAGCGTCTTCAACGAGAAGGTCAACGAGGACGCCTGCTTCGATTTCTCGATTTCGGTCGGCATGGCCCAGGGCCAGTCGCAGATCGAGATCGAATCCGTCATCGAATTCGCCCGGTTCAATAAGAAACCGCTTGCCAATTTCCAGTGCGAGGCTCGGAGGAAACCATCATGAAGAAATATTCCAAGGAAACCACGGTCGGTATCTTTGTGGTCATCGGTCTCATGGCCATCGGTTACCTGACGATCAATCTGGGGGACGTGAGTTTTCTGGGGGACAACACCTACCCCCTCTATGCCCGCTTCAGCAGCGTGACCGGCCTGCGCGCGGGCAGCGTCGTGAACATGCTCGGGCTCGAAGTCGGCAAAGTCGGCAGCCTGACCATCGACCAGGAGAAGCAGCAGGCGGTGGTGGAGCTCAGGATCCGCAAGGGCATCAAGGTGTACGATGACGCCATCGCCTCGATCAAGACCGAAGGGTTGATTGGCGACAAATTGGTCAGCATCGACGCGGGTGGCTCCGGGGACGTGCTCAAGCCGGGGACGGCCATCGTCGACACCCAGTCCCCCACCGACCTGATGGAGCTCATCAGCAAGTATGCATTCGGAGATGTAAAAAAATAAAACGAAAGGCAAGAAAAAAGGGAGGCTTTTATGCGTTTAATCAGAATCCATTTGATCGTTCCGGTCATCCTCCTGCTGGCGCTGGCCCTGCCGCTGGCAGCGCTGGCCGCGTCCCCCAAGGAGGCGGTAGAGGTCGATGTCCAGAAGGTGCTCACGACCCTGGCGGAACCCGCCTTCAAGGGCGAGAGCCGGGAGGTCAAGATCACCAAGATCCGCTCGATCATCAACGAGATTTTCGACTACACGGAGCTCTCCAAGCGCACTCTGGGCCGGGAGTGGGCCAAGTTCAACGCCGCCCAGCAGGCGGAGTTCGTCAAGCTGTTCAGCGACCTGCTCGAAAAAACCTACGCCGACCGGCTGCTGGCCTATTCCAACGAGAAGGTGGTCTTCGACAAGGAGAACATGCTGAACGAGAGCCAGGCCGAAGTCTTCAGCAACGTCCTGACCGGCGACGGCAAGAAAATTCCCCTGGATTACCGGCTGGTGCTGAAGGACGGCAAGTGGCGGGTCTATGACGTCATCATCGAGGGCATCAGCATGGTCAAGAACTACCGCGACCAGTTCCGGGACATCCTGGCCAAGGATTCGCCTGAGCAGGTGCTGAAGATGCTGCGGGAGAAGGTGGCCAAGGGGTAGGGGGCATTTTCGGGGGCGGCATTTCGGCAACGCACTTCAGGGATTGAAGATCCCTGCAGCAAGCTGCAGGGAATCTTCGACCGTAAGGAATGCGGTCTTTTTTTATGATTCGCTCGCTTACCCCGCCGCAAGCGGCGGGGAATGCGCTCGCTTTCGCGGTTCAACTATTCGAGGGGCCACGGTTCCGGCGACAGCCGGCCGGCCCCTCGATCTTTTTTCTAACTGCGCAGGGCTCTGGGCTCTGGGTTCAGGGTTCAGGAAACCCACCTCTCGTTCCTGAACCCCGAACCCTGACTCCTGATACCTGAGTCGTAACCCGGCTTTTATTGCAGCAGCTTCGTTTTAGACAGCCATTCCTCTCCGCGGCCGGCAGCGACGCTCTCGATCTCGAACCCCGTCGGGGTGTAATCTGCGCTGACCAGGAAGTAGTATCTACGGCCCTTCTCGAAGGCGGCACTGGTATTGGATTTCGTGATGCCGACGTTGTAGAGGCCGGGCGGCAGGCGCAGGGCGATGTGTTCGCCGGCCTGAAGGTGGGCGATCGCCACCTCGTTCAGTGTTACGGTGACCGACAGGCCCCACCCGAAGAGGTTGTTGTTGCGGATGACATAGACCTGGGCCGCGTTGGCGGGGTCCGCCACGGCTGGAAAATCGGTCGTCTTCCCGTGGGCGCAGGCAGCGAGCAGGGCGGCG
>JBFYWS010000554.1:0-3913 GCA_041310935.1 Desulfobacteraceae bacterium
AACGGGTAATGCCGGCGCAGGGTTGCGCCGATGCCGGCATAGGCCTTGCCCCCGGCGATCCGGTCCGCCTGCGCCTTCCGCGCCAGCCCGCTGCGGAGGTCATCAATCCACGTCTTCATCCAAATAGTGTCCAATAAATTGACGCTGCCCGCCACGCAGGAGGCACCCCGCCGGAGAAAACGCAACCTTTTTCAGGCGTAACTGCTCAGGTATCGGGGTTCAGGGTTCAGGCAATCAACGCGGGGAGGTGTGAGAGTTCTCGGCATCCTCCCGCATGGACAATGGCGGCCGGCGGCTATCCGACCCCGGCAACTGCTTCTTTCCTTAAACCCCGAACCCTGAGTCCTTGCCACCTGAGTAGTTGCTTCCAGACAAATAGAGATTGGAGTGGATTTTAATTATGCAAGATTGATACCGTCACGCCTCCTTCACCCGCCGTGCCGCATTTCGAGCGCACGGCTCATCCGCGCCAGCGCCTCTTGCAGAACCGAACGCGGGCAGCCGAAATTCAGGCGCACGAAACCGGCCCCGTCGAAGTCGCAGCCGTCCTGCAGACCCACCCCCGCTTCTTCGAAGAAGCGCACCGGGCCGGAAATGCCGGTGCCGCGCACGTCGATCCAGGCCAGATACGTCGCCTCCACGGGCGCCATGGTGAGCCCGCCGGCCATCCGCCCCAGGGCCGCCGCCAAGGTGTCGCGGTTTGCCCTTAGATAATCGATCAGTGCTGCGCGCCAGTCGGCGCAATCCCGGTAGGCCACGGTCGCCGCCAGGTACCCGTAGGGGTTGAGCATCGGCACGATCCCGGCCTTCACCTGCCGGAACCTGCGCCGGAGTGCTTCCGATGGAATGACGGCAAACGCGCACCCCAGGCCGGCGGTGTTGAAGGTCTTGCTCGGGGCCATCAGGGTGATGGTGCTCTGCGCGACCTCGGGCGCGAGGGTTGCGATCGGGATGTGGCGTTTGTCCGGGTCGAGCAGAAGCCCGCAGTGAATCTCATCCGCGCAGATAAGGATTCCGCGCTGCAGGCAGAAGTCGGCCAGCCCCTGCAGCTCGGCGTGGTCGAAGACGCGGCCGACCGGGTTGTGCGGGTTGCAGAGCATGAACAGCCGCGTGCGCGGGGTGACGGCGGCCTCCAGTCGTTCGAAATCGATACCCCAGCGGTTGTTTTCCTCCCGCAGCGGCACACGCACCACCCCACGCCGCGAATTCCCCGGCGCGGAGAAAAACGGGGGGTACACCGGGGTAAGCGTCAACACCTCGTCCCCGTCCTCGCCCACCGCCCGGCAGGTGACGTTCAAGCCGCTCACGAGCCCCGGCAGCCAGACGATCCAGCCCGGGTCGACCTGCCAGCCGTGGTCGCGCTCCAGCATGGATAGTGTCGCCGCAACCAGCTCCGGCGGCGGCCCGGTGTACCCGAACACGCCATGCTCGGTGCGGCGGTGCAGGGCCTCGATGACGGCCGGCGGCGAGCGGAAATCCATGTCGGCCACCCACATCGGGAGGATGTCCCGGCCCCGGTATTTCTCCCACTTTTCGCTGGCGGTGCCGCGCCGGTCAATCACCTCGTCGAAATCGAACACGCCATCCCATCGGGAACTCGATGTCGTCACCGTAAAACTCCTTTCTATTTTGCCGGTAGACACACGCCGACATGGTGAAGCGAGTGCCTAAAATGAGCTAAAATGCCTAAAGTGCCTAAAATTGAAACCCTCACTTCTTCACGCGCAGAAGCTTGTGATAGGCCGCCGCCAGGCGCAGAAAGGTCTCGTGGTCTCCGCCCTTGTCCGGGTGCAGCTCCTGGGCCCGGCGGCGGTAGAGCCGGCTCAACTCCCGGCGGGTCAATTTTTTCAGGGCCTCGCGGCTCTTGCCGAAAATGCGGCCGGCTTCCTCCATGCTGACGGTCACCGACTCCGGCGGACGGTGCTCGCGGTGCCGGTTCATGAAGTCCCGCAGATAGTCGTCAAACAGGGACCGAGCGGCGTAGTCATGGTCGAAAAACATCAGCACATAGCGGACCAGGTAGTCGTGCAGGCGCCCTCCGGTTGACAACCCGGACCAGAACCCGGGATCCTCATGGAGCTTGCAGACCTCCTCCACGAAACAGCGGTCGACGTCATCCTGGTCGAGAAGTTCGGGTGTGTCTTTGGCAAAACGCTGGGTGAAGTGCTGCTGCAGATTAAAGATGACATAGGCATAGGTTTTTATCTCACGCGGCCGCAGGGCGTTTTCCATCTGCATGAACCCCTGCTCGATCTCGTCGCGGGACCTGTCCTGCAGCATTCGGATGGCCGAGGCCGGCAGGCGGCTCAAGGAGCGCTGCTCCATCTGGCCGAATTTCAGAAAGTGGATGCGGCGCTTGTCAAAAAGGTGCACCTCCTCCGGCCGGGGGCGCTGCTTGGCGTTGCGATCGTCCTTCAGGCGGCGCTCCTGACGCCGGAAGGGCTCCAGTTTGTAACGAATGTCGGGCCTGACAAACGGCCAGAAGATGGTTTCCAACTCTTCCTGACTGGGTTCGGTGCCGTGGGCGCGAATGGCATCCTCCACCGCCGCTTCCACGTAAAAGGCATTGCCGCCGGGGTAGACGATGTGCCTGCCGGGCGTCGGGCCCAGGTCGCAAAGATCCCGGTGCCGATAGACTCCCTCCCCCAGGTAAGATTCCCGGATGGTAAAATGCAGCTTCCTGCCGACGGTGGTGGATGCGAGATACACGCGCGGACTCCTTTGATGGTTGAGATATACGTCTCACCCCCGGCGCTGTCAATCCAAGTGCTGCTTGTGTTTTCATCGAATCGTTCATAGAATCCGCGTAACGATTCGGGTAGGTAGACTGAAGGCTGAAGACTGAAGTCTTTCAGGGACCAGCCATGCGTGATCGCACAAGACTTCAGGCATTTGATCGACTATTGAACCAAAGGCCGTAGCAACCGAGAAGGTTTTGAATGGCGTGATTCGTGCTTTACGAGTTGTCTTATAGCCTTCAGCCTTCAGTCTTCAACCTAATTTAAGCATTGTCATGGAAGGAGAACTCGAAAATGGGCGCACCACACCGGCTGGGGAGATCGGACATCTGGATTTCGCCGATCGTGATGGGCATGTGGCAGGCAGGCAAGGAGATGTGGACCGGCATCGACGACACGGAAATCCGCCGGGCCGTCCACGCCGCGGTGGAGGCCGGAATCAATGCTTTCGACACGGCCGAGATGTACGGGAAGGGGCACTCCGAGCGCATGCTTGCGGCCGCCACCGCCGACATCCGCGACAAGGTCGTGGTCATGACGAAGGTTTTTTCCAATCACCTTCAGTACGACCAGGTGATCGCCGCCTGCAACCGGTCCCTCAAAAATCTGAACACCGACCGCATCGACCTCTACCAGATCCACTGGCCCTCGGGCTCCTGGGGCAGCCGGCCGGTTGCGATCGAGGAGACCATGCGGGCGCTGAACGACCTCAAAGCCCAGGGCAAGATCCGGGCGATCGGGGTGTCGAATTTTTCACGCGCCCAGCTCGAGGAGGCGGCAGGCTTCGGCCGCATCGACAGTTTCCAGCCCCCCTATTCCCTTTTCTGGCGCCACGTCGAAAAAGAGGCCATGTCTTACTGCCAGGCCAACAACGTCACGATCCTCGCCTATTCACCCATGGCCCAGGGAATCCTGACCGGCAAGTTCGGCCCGCAGCACCACTTTGAGAAGGGGGATCACCGCGCCGGGCATCGCCTCTTTCAGCCCGCCATGCGTGCCCGTGTCCAGCAGGCCCTGGAGCGCCTGCGGCCGATCGCGGAGCGCCAGGGGGCTACATTAGGGCAGCTGGCCCTGGCCTGGGTCATATCCCACCCCGGAACCTGCGCCATCGCCGGCGCCCGCAGCGCCGCGCAAGCCGCAGAGAATGCCCACGCCGGCGACATCGTTCTGCCGCC
>JBFYWS010000580.1:0-10210 GCA_041310935.1 Desulfobacteraceae bacterium
GTCAAAACAGTTTCGATTGATTGGATCGTTGATTCATGGTAGCTAAGCTGGAATTGGACATCAAAGGCGCTCTTTACTCAACCGGCGGCGACCGATCCATCGGGGACCACCCCCCGACGCAAAGCCGATCAGCGACCCGTCGAATTTCAAACGCTCACCACCGGACAGTCTCAGCGCAGGAGGTTTTCAGTGAAGAATTACCTTGTCAAAGACCTGATGGTGCCGATTTCGGAGTATGCCGCGGTCCCCGAGGGCGCCACCCTTTTCGAGGCGGTGTTGGCCCTGGAGAAGGCCCAGGAGCAGTTCAATCAAACCCGGTATTCCCACCGTGCCGTTCTGATTCTGGACAAGCAGAAAAAAGTGGTCGGCAAACTCAGCCAGATGGACTTCCTCGGTGCCCTGGAGCCCCGGGACGCCAACCTCGAGCAAATCCGCAACTTCAAACAGTTCGGTTTCTCGCGCAAGGCTGTCGCCCTGCAGCAGGAGGAGTATCTCAAGTCCTCGCCGCCGATTCTGGACTTCTATTCCAAAGCCGCCCGCAAGAAGGTCACGGAATACATGCAGCGTCCCACGGAAGGGGAGTACGTGGATGAAAACGCCTCCCTGGACATGGCCCTGCACCAGTTGACCGCGGGGTCCAACCTCTCCCTGCTGGTCACCCGGGGTGCCGAGATCGTCGGTGTGCTGCGGTTGTCCGATGTGTTTGCCGCCGTCTACCACTCCATGAAGGAATCCGAATTACAAAAAACTCTTGGGGAAACGTAATGAAAGAACTGCATAAGCTTTTGGACCGGATCGTGCAGCGGGTCAACATCAATCTCCGGGAGCTGGAGTTCGATGTCAACCCCCTGGTGAACAAACTCATTCCCGCCGGGCAGATGACCAAGTTCTACGCCTTCTACGGGATCACCCCGCATCATGCGTTGAACCTGGTGTTCAAACATTCCAACCTTTCCGGCAGCTATTTTTTAGGCAAGGTGCGTGTCACCAACTCGCTGCTCTACAAGAGCGATATCCGCGGCGATGAATTGAAAAAAAACGGCGATCTCTTCCAATACCAGGATTTCAACATCCCGGTGGACCAGGACGAAGAGATCAGCATCGACGACAGTTTTCTCATCAAAACCCTGGTGCACAACTATTCCCACGATCCGGAAACCCTGGAGACCTTCTTTATTCGCGACACGGTTTCCGCCCACTACGCCAATATTCACGGGTCGCCTACCGACGGCAGTTTTCTGGGGCCCTTCGCGACGGTGGACCTCACCACCATCCGCGACTGTGTCATCGGCGCCTACTCCTATGTGCAGGCCGGGGAGGTCAGCCACCTGAGGATCGATCCGGGAACGGTCTGGGTGAGAAAGCCGGGGGACTTCAATTTCATGTACCGCTACCCCATCGGCCAATTGAGCAACTACGTCTATTTTGCCGCCGGCAGCCCGCCCCAGGGCGCGTTCATGGATTTCCTGGAGGACCGCAAGGAGGCTTTTGAGCGGGTATTCAACGTGGTCAACATCGAAACCCCGGAGTCGGTTCCGGCGAGTGCCTCCCTGGACCGCTTCGCGGTGATCAAGCCCAAAACCAAAATCGGTGAAAACGTGCTGGTGGCCCAGCGCGCCTTCCTGCAGAACTCGGTGCTCGGAAAGGGGGCCAATGCCCAGGAAAACTGTTACATCATCAACGCCAAACTCGAGGGCAACAACGTCACCGCGCACGGGGCGAAAATCATCGAGGCGGATCTGGGCAAGAACGTGTTTGTCGGATTCAACTCTTTTCTCAGGGGGCGGCCGGGCGCAAGGGTCACCATCGGCCAGGACAGTGTCATCATGCCACACACGATCATCGATGTCCGCAAACCCTTGACCATTCCGCCCGGCCATCTGGTCTGGGGGTTGGTTCAGAACCCCAATGACCTGCAAACCAACAGTATGTCGCTGAAGGACTTTTCAAAGATTGATTCACGGATGTGCAAAGGTGCTATGCTTTTCGAGGGCAGCGGCAGCAGTTTCGTTTCGGGGTTCCAGGAGCGGATCCACCACATCCTGGAGGCCAACGGTGCGTTCTACGACGGCAAGCTGAAACGCGGGCACGCCCAGCGCAACCAGAACATCTCCTTCAACACGATCCAGCCCTATCCCGAAGGGGACAAAGCCGGGTTGTATCCCACCATCATTATCCAGCCCTAAAAAATCAACGGCCCGGCCCCGATCGACGCGCCGGGCCGTTGGTTTCCTTATTTGAAAAAATTCAACAGTGCATGCAGGTTGGTCATGGGGTGCGGTGGACAGCCGGGAATATAAAGATCCACCGGCAGCAGGCGGTCCAGCCCGTCGCTGACTTCGGGGCTGCCCCGAAAGGGGCCGCCGGAAAGTGTGCAGCTGCCCACGGCGACCACCACCCGCGGCTGGGGAGTGGCTTTCAGGGTTTGCAGCAGGGCGGCTTGCATGTTGCGGGAAATGGGGCCGGTGACCACGATGCCGTCGGCGTGGCGGGGGGAGGCCACGAAGTTGATGCCGAAGCGGGCCAGATCGAAAAACGGGGTGGCCAACACGTTCAGATCCGCTTCGCAGGCATTGCAGCCGGCCGCCGATACTTGGCGCAGTTGAAGCGAACGGCCGAAGAGCTTTTTGAAGTGCTGCCGGGAATGCTCGGCCAGGTTTGGAAGATGGCCTTTGGTGATCAGGTGTTCCTTCTCGGCAACGGCGATGGCAAAATCCTGGGTGAAGGTGACGAACCGGCCCTTGGAAATGCGTTCGCAGGTGCCGCAGAAGACGCAGCGCCCCATGTCGATGGTTCCGGCCGCCGGGTCGATGGCCTCCTGGGGGCAGGCCGCCGCGCATGCGGCGGCAAGATCCGACGGCGCCTGGGGGTTGATTTGCGGCCGGCCCCGGTAGCGTGGCAGCAGCTGGACGGTTGCCTTGGGGTACTTCGAGGTTTTGCAGCCTTGCTCGAATCTGTTGCGCAGTACATTCAACATGCTCGCCCCGCTCTCGCTTAAAGATCAAACCCGCAATAGGACAGGTTGTAGCTTTTGTTGTTCAAGGGGAAGTCGGAAATGCCGGTGTTTCTGAGCGACATGGACAACCCGCTCCAGTTGTGGAAGGAGGGGTCCTTGACCTTGTAGCGGCGGATGCCGCCGGCGGCATCCGTCAGGACGCAGTGGGAGACTTCGCCGCGCCAGGCCTCGACCAGGGTGACCACCATGCTATCGGGCGCCAGGGGCAGGTCGGCCGCATCGACGACCTGGGTCTCGACGGCCTCGGCCAGCAGCGTCTCGATGATCGCGATCGACTGCATCACCTCGTCCGCCCTGACTTTGGCGCGTGCCCAGACGTCGCCCGTGGTCTCGGCGTGCTCGGGGATCTCTAAGCGATCGTAATGCTCGCTGGGGAAACAGCGCCGAACATCGTAGGGGATGCCGCAGGCGCGTCCGGCCGGGCCCACCAGCCCCAGTTGGAGGGCATCCAAGCGGCTGACCGCGCCGCAGCCCTCGAAGCGCGCCCTGACGCTCGGGGTGCCGAACAGCAGGGCGCAAACGTGCCGCACCTGGGTCTTGAGCTCGCCGATGCGGGCCTTCATGTCGCGGCGGTTCTCGTCGCTAAGCGCGAAGCGTACCCCGCCGGGCCGCACCAATCCCTTGCCGAAGCGGTTGCCGCACATCAGCAGGCTCAGGTTGAGGAAATCGCCGCGCATCCGGCCGCAGTAGTTGGCCGGCGGCAGAAAGGCCACGTCGCCGCTGAGAGCCCCCAGGTCGCCCACATGGTTGGCGATGCGCTCCAGCTCCAGGCCGATGGTGCGGATGATTTTGGCCCCCGCATCGGTTTGAACTCCGGCGAGGGCCTCCGCGGCCTGGGCATGACACAGGCCGTGGCCCACCGCGGTGTCCCCGGCAATGCTCTCGGCAATCAATGGCAGTCGCTTGCCGGCGGCCTTCAGCAGCAGGTCTTCCACCCCCCGGTGCTGGTAACCCAGCTGGATCTCCAGGTTGAGAACCCGCTCGCCGATGCAGTTGAACCGGAAATGGCCGGGCTCGATCACCCCGGCATGCACCGGGCCCACCGCCACCTCGTGGATCTCATCCCCGGTCACCGCATAGTAAGGGTATCGGCCGGGGATGTCTGCGGTGTAATCGTTGCCGAAAACGTCCGCCACGCCGCGGCGGTTGGGGTGGTAGCGGACCATTTTGAGCCACGGGTGGCCTTCGGGTCGAATTCCGTACTGCTCGGCGATTTCGCGCTCGAAGAGGTGAAAGGCCGGGCAGCGCGGGGTCAAGGCCGGGTAAGCCTCGGGCGCGTCGCAGACCGCGGCCAGGAGGCCGTCGTCGCGCAGTACGGCCATCAGGCGGACGCCCGCCCCATGGGGGAAGGCGAAAAACTGGACCACGTGGCCGCCGCCGGCAACGATCGCGGCCGCCTGGGCGGCGAAGTCTTCAAAGGGCAGCTGGGGGATGCTCCCCATGGCGACCGCTTGCCCATGGCCGATGGTTTTGAATCGGCTGGTCATCAAAATCCTCCCCCGATGGCGCTGACCGCGTGCTTGATCGTCTGGTAGAGGGTGTCCGGCATCCAAAAACAGAGCACCAGGGAGGTCGCCAGCAGCGCGTATTGGGGCCAGACGAGGCTGGCCGACTCCGTGATCCGTGCGGGCGTATCCCCGGGATCGAAGGAGATCTTCATGACGTTGTGGGCCAAACCGGCGAAGATCACGCACAGGCTGAGGAGCAAGAAAACGACGCCCACGTAGTGGCCCGCTCGGAAGGCGGCGACGACGATCAGCAGTTCGCCGATAAAGATACCGAAGGGCGGAAACCCGGAAATGGCGGCAAACCCGCCGAAAAAGGCGATGAAGGTCTTGGGCATGCGGCCCGCCAGGTCGCCGGTCTGCTGGATCAGCCGGCTGCCGAAGCCCAGCAGGATGTTACCGGAGGTCAGAAAAAGACTCGATTTGATCAGGCTGTGGTGGATCAGGCAGATCATCGCGCCGTAGGCGCCCAGGCCGCCGATGCCGGTACCGAAGGCGATGATGCCCATGTTTTCGATGCTGGAATAGGCCAGCATGCGCTTGTACTCGGTCTGCTTGAGAATGAAGGTGGCCGCGGCCGTGATCGAGATCAGGCCGAAGACCACCAGGATCGGCCCCGAAAAGCCCTCCAGGCCGGCGGCGTGCATGATTTTGTTGGTTTTAAAGATCCCCAGGTAGGCGCAGTTCAGCAGCACGCCCGAAAGCAGCGCCGATGCCGGGCTGGGCGCCTCGCTGTGGGCGTCGGGCAGCCAGGTGTGCATCGGTGCCAACCCCATTTTGGTGCCGTAGCCCACCAGGATGAAAACAAAACCGGCTTTGAGCCACACGGGGTCCATCTGTCGCGCCACGACGGCCATGGCGGAAAAGGAGATCGGAGCGTCCACATTGCCCACGTCCATGGCCACGGTCACCAGCACCGATCCCAGAAGCGCCATGGCGATGCCCACCGAGCAGATGAGCACATATTTCCAGGTGGCCTCCAGGGAGGCCGCGGACCGGTGGGTGTAAATCAGCGGGGCGCTGGCCAGGGTGGTGGCCTCGATGGCGATCCACATCACCATGATATGGTCGGAGAGGGTCACCATGGTCATGGTGGCCAGGAACAGCAGCATCGAGCCGGTAAAGATGGTTTCCCTCCGAAGCTCGGATGCCTTGAGATAGGCGATGGTGTATATCGAAATCAGAAAAAAGAGCAGCGAAATCACCAGCAGGGAAAGCAAGCCTTCCGGCGTGAGCGCGAAGTATTCCGGGAAGATCGGCGCCGGACGGGCGGTCCAGACCATTACGGAAAGGATCAGATGAACCGCACCGGTGAGCACCAGCAGGAGCCGCCCGATTTTAGGGGGCAGAAAGAACGCGGCGGCACCGGTAAAAAGCGGGATCAGAAAAACGATCTCAACCATGAAGTATCCACCTATTCCTTTAAGGTTCGCAAACGTGCCGTGTCCACGTCATCGAAGGTCTGTTTGATGTTCTGCAGGATGACGGCCATGATCATCACGCCGGCCAGCACGTCCAGCAGGATGCCGAACTCCACGATATGGCGGGCGCGGATGGAGAAGGTGGTGCCCACCAAGTAGATGCCGTTTTCCATCATGATATAGCCCAGCACCATGGCGATGGCATTGCGCCGGGCCATCAGCAGGAACATGCCGGCCCCCAGCAGGGCGATGGCCGTCGGCAGCAGCAGGACACTGACGGCGCTGTATGGGGCATCAAAGTGATGGCTGGCAAAGGTGGCCCCGACGATCAGGAGCAACCCGGCCAGGATGGAGGCGTGGTAGCCGACGATGGGTTCGACTTCGCGTTGGATGGCGACTTTTTTGATGGCCAGGTAGATGCACCCGGGAATGACGATGCCGCGGATGGCCAGGGTCACCAGGGTAAAGACGATGCTGCCGGTGGACATGTCCTGGACGATGAAAAGCGGTACGACGCTCACCACGATCCCCTGAAAGGCCAGCACCTTGATCAGCGCCGGCAGACGGCTGGACCCGAAGGAGAAAAGGATTGACAGCAGCGCCAGGGATAAAATGGTGTCGACCGCATGAATCATTTTAAAAACTCCAGGGTGATGACGGTTGCGAAAAAGGCCAGCGCAAAAGAGGTCAGCACGAACTTGGGCACCCGGTCCATGCGGAAGCGCGCCATAATCGATTCGGTGACCCCGATGGCCACATAAACGAGCAGCAGGCCGAGGGAAAACACCCCCAGATTCAGTGCCGGATGGCCCAGCTCAAAGGGCAGGATCAGTCGGGCGACCATGGATGCGTAGAAAAACAGCTTGAGAAACGCCCCCATTTCGATCAAACCGAAGTCCGGGCCGCTGTGATCCAGCACCATGACTTCGTGGATCATGGTCAACTCCAAATGGGTGGCCGGGTCGTCGACCGGTACGCGGGCATTCTCCGTCAGCAGGATGATGAAAAAGGCGATGACCACGAAAAGCAGCGGCGATCCGGCCGTTTGCCAGAAGCCGGAGGGCTGGCCGCCGGAGAAGTAGGCGGCAAGGGTGAGACCCCCGCTGAGCCGGTAAAACAGGATCAGGATCATGAACATGCTGGCTTCGCAGATGATGGGAAAATAGGCTTCGCGTGCCGCACCCATGCCCTCGAAGGGCGAGGCGGTGTCCATGGCGGCGGCGATGGTGAAAAAACGGGCCAGCCCCAGCAGGTAGAGGACGAAGACCACGTCGCCGTCGAAGGAGATTACCGGCGCATGCCCGCCGATGGGCATGAAGAGCAGAACCGTGGCGGCGGCAGCCAGAGAAACGATCGGGCCCAACCTGAAAATAAAGGTGGTGCTGGTGCTGATCACCGATCCTTTTTTAAACAGCTTGATCAGCGTATAGTAGTTGATGAGCAGCGGGGATCCTCGGCGGCCGCCGAAAAACGCCTTTACCTTGAAAATTACGCCCGCGAACAGCGGCGCCGTCAGCAGGGCAAAGGTCCACAGCAAGACGGATTCGATCATCGGTGCATCCCATCATCTTTGGGGTGAAACATTATGGTGCGATCCTTGACGCAATCCCGTGGGTTTGCGGATTTGGGGTTTTAAACGAAAAACAGCAGCACCACGATGGCCAGCAGGATATAGCCGATATACAGGTGAATGTCGCCATGCTGAATCCAGCGCAATTTATCGAACAGCCACAACACCGGGTCGACCACCATGTGGTTGAGGTGCAGTTCGGCGATATCATGGACGCGGCTGTGGTAGTGGGTCGCCCCTGGAAACAAGCCGCTCACCGGCGGGTGGTCTTCTTCAAGGGGTGCCGCCGGTTTGAAAAAATCCAGGATCGATGCGGCATAGGAAGATCCGGTGTACTGCATGCGGGGGGTGGGCTGGGTGAAGCCGCAGCCCCAGGTGCCGCCGCGCCCGATGGGTTTCCCCTGATACAGAATCCGCTGCACGGCCAGGATGATCAGCAACGCCATCAGAAAGAGGGTTGCGCCCAGGGTGATGTTGGTGGTCAGCTGGGTAACGGGCTCAATGGCGATCCGGCCGGTGTCCAGACCCAGGGCCGCCACCGCTTTCAGCGGCATGAAGATGAAGGCCCCGGGATGAAAACCGATGACCGCGCAGGCGCCGGCCAGCACCACCATGGGCAGCAGCATCGCCGGGCCCCTTTCATCCCCGGCATGGGCCGCCCGGCTGCGCGGTTCGCCCTGAAAAACAATGCCCACGACCTTGGTAAAGCAGGCCAGGGCCAGCCCGCCGATGACCGCCAGGCTGACAATCGCCAGCATGCTGAGCACAAAAACCGGCGTCTCAAGGGCAATGCCTCCGAAACTGCCCACATAGATCAAAAACTCGCTGACGAAACCGTTGAACGGCGGCAGGCCGCAGATGGCCAGGGCGCCCACAAGGAAGGTGACCCCGGTCACCTTCATGTTTTTCAGCAGGCCGCCGAGGGCGTCGATGGCGCGGCTGCCGGTTTTGTGGAGCACCACGCCGGCGCCCATGAACAGCAGGGATTTGAAAATCGCATGGTTGAGCACATGCAGCAGGCCGCCCGCAAACCCCAGGACGGCCATGAGCGGGGTGTCGGTGGCGACGCCGATCATGCCGACCCCGATGCCGATCAGGATGATGCCGATGTTCTCGACGCTGGAATAGGCCAGCAGCCGCTTGAGGTCCTGCTGGCCTAAAGCGTAGACCACCCCCAGGACGCCGGAAACCACGCCGAAAAGCAGCACCATCGTTCCCACGGCGGGCGTGTAGAGCTCCAGGATGTCGGTCATGCGCAGGATGCCGTAGATGCCGGTTTTGATCATCACCCCGGACATGACCGCCGAGATGTGCGAGGGCGCCGCCGGGTGGGCGTGGGGCAGCCAGACGTGAAAGGGGAAAACGCCGGCCTTGGAGCCGAAACCGATAAAGGCCAGCACAAAGACCCATAATTTGGCCGTTTGGGAGAGGCCGGCCGCCTCGAATCCGAAGCCGCCGCTGCCGCCGTAGAGGACCCCGAAGGCGGCCACGATGAACATTGCGCCCACGTGCGAAAAAACAAAGTAGAGATAGCCGGCCTTGCGGGTCTCCGGGTTGCGATGATCGTGGATTACCAGAAAAAAGGAGGCCAGCGACATGATTTCCCAGGCGAGCAGGAAGGTGATCATGTTGGCCGCGGCCACCACCAGGGCCATGGCGGCCGCCAGCAGGCTAAAGAAAAAGTAGCTGACGGCGGTGCCCAGGGCCTTGCGGGGGTCGCTCAAGTAGCTGAAGCTGTAAACGGCGGAGAGGAGGCAGACCGCAAAGATGGCCAACAGAAAAAAGGCGGACAGCCCGTCGATTCGAAAGGCCAGGGTGAACGTGCTGAGGTAGTCGAAGGAGGCGCTGGCATCACCGCCGTCCGCAAGGCGGGAGAAGGCGTCCCGCAGGCCGCAGCAGCAGCCGGCGCCGATGACGGTTGCCCCCAGGAGCCGCATCAGGGTGAATTGTCTGAAAAACAAAAGCGGGAGCACACCGCCCGAAGCGATGATCAGAATCGACAGGAAAAATAGGCTCATCGGCTGCCTTTTGGCCTTTCCGGCCAGTTGATGGGGGCTTTGCCGCCTGCGCCGGGCGGTCCGCCATCGGATATGGGAGATGGCCGGTTTCAAGAGCCACCCGAGATTGCCAGCGCCCGGGGGACGTGGCGGCTCTCCCCGTCGGGGAAAAGCCGCCCGGGCGCATTGCTTTTTACCGGGCCTTGTACCGGGTCAGGGAAGGGTCGTCGGCATCCCCATCAGCGGCCAGAGGAAGTAGACCGCAAAACCGACCACCACCATCAGGATGAGGCTGGTGGGGAGCCCGTACATAAAAAACTCCCCAGGGGTGAACTGCTTGGAATCGTAGGCGATCGCGTTGGGCGCGGCCCCCACCAGCAGCATGAAGGGCATGCCGGCGGTCGCCAGGGCGGCAAACAGGATGACCTCCGGGGCGACCCCCAGGTAGGGCGCGATCACGAACGCCACCGGCAGCGAGATGGCGATGGCCGCGACGTTCATGATGAAGTTGGTCATAATCATCACGAAGAAGGCGATGCCCATCACGAAAACGAACCAGTTGGACTTCTGGAACATCACCAGCCAGTTGACCGCCAGCCACTTGGCGGCCCCGGTCTCCCAGAGGCAGAAGCCGATGCTCATGGCGCCGGAAAACAGCAGGATGATGTTCCAGGGAATGTCCTCGAGGTCGTTGATGTCCA
>JBFYWS010000597.1:0-3225 GCA_041310935.1 Desulfobacteraceae bacterium
GAGCCCGGGATTGCGGTCCCGCTTTACCCAACCGGGGCGAATTACGTGGTTGTTTTTCTGCTCTGCTACATCCTGGCGCGCATCGTGTTCGGGCGGCTCAAGCGGCACCTGCCTTATTTCAAGGGGCAGTACGAGATGCTGCAGAGCTATGACACGCCGGGTGAGACCGCTCAAAAGCCGCCCCCGTGAGCGGCTTCCTTTTATTCCAAATCGATGCTATGATTGCCCATTGTGCCCGTCATGCGGGCACGTCGTTTTTTAAAGAGGCCGGGTGTGGCGCGCGGCGCCACTCCATCGGCGATGAAGCGTCGCCCATGTGGGAGTGGCTTCCAGCCACGATCATCGCGCTCCGCCGCGGCGGACTCCCACAGATAAAAAATCAACTTCATCGGAACGTTTTGATGGAAGCGGTTAAACTGTTAATCGATTTTATCCTGCACATCGACCAGCACCTGCAGGTGCTGTGCGCCACCTACGGGGTCTGGGTGTACGTGATCCTGTTCGTCATCGTCTTCTGCGAGACCGGCCTGGTGGTCACACCGTTTCTGCCCGGCGACTCCCTGCTCTTTGCAGTGGGTTCGCTTGCCGCCATCGGCGCCCTGGATGTCACCACGGCCATCCTCCTGCTGACCGCCGCAGCCATCATCGGCGACTCCGTGAACTACTCCATCGGCAACTATGTAGGCCCCAAGGTCTTTCACGCCGAGCATGTGCGCTTCCTGAACAAGGAATACCTGCACCGCACCCACGCATTTTACGAACGGCACGGCGGCAAGACCATCATCATCGCCCGCTTTCTGCCCATCATCCGCACCTTTGCTCCGTTCGTGGCCGGGATCGGCAGCATGACCTATTCCCGGTTCCTGTTCTTCAACGTGTTCGGCGGGGTGCTGTGGGTGCTCGGCTTCGTGCTGGCCGGCTACTGGTTCGGGAACATCCCCCTCATCAAGCAGAACTTCAGCATGGTGATCTTGGCCCTGGTGTTGATCCCGGGGATCCCGGCTGCCGTGGAGTTCATCCGCATGCAGATCTCCCGCAGAAAATCCAAACCCAAACCGCTCGCAGACGGTTAAGACCTCTGGCCGCAGCAGGCCCTTCGAAAGGCTTGACACCCGCTGCATTCAAGTCTAATCTCCGCTCCGCTTAATCCCGGACATAATCGGGAGCGGGGGAACCAGGTTTTTGGGGCGCATCGTCAGGCGGCGAGGGGCAACCTCTTCGGCCCTATCCCTTCAGCTAACCTCGCAGGCAACGATGAGGAGAACCTTCGGAGGAGACCGGAGGGGGTTTCTCCCGCATCCAACTTCCGGAGACCTGCAACATGGCAGATGTTCATGGCGATACCGCGGACGCATGCGCTGCACCCCACCTGTCCGCCCCCCCTCACGGTAAGGTTCACGAAAATACCGCCGCGCTTGCCATAGGGGCCCTCGGTGTCGTTTACGGAGACATCGGCACCAGCCCGCTCTACGCCGTCCGCGAGTGCTTCAACGGCCCACTCGCCGTGGCAATCAACCAAACCAATCTTTTAGGTGTGGCCTCCCTGATTTTCTGGTCGTTGACCATCGTGGTGAGCATTAAATACGTGGGCTTTGTCCTGAAGGCCGACAACCGGGGGGAAGGCGGCATATTTGCATTGCTGGGTCTGATCCTGGGATCCCGCAACCCGCTGAACCCGAAGCTGCGGTCCGCTGTCATGGTGGGTGCCATTTTCGGTGCATCCCTGCTCTACGGGGAAGGCATTATCACACCGGCCATATCGGTGCTGTCCGCCATAGAAGGACTTGAGGTCGCCACCGAAGCGGCCAAGCCTTTCATCGTACCCCTGACATGCATGGTGTTGGTTGGGCTATTCATTGTCCAAAAAAGGGGGACCAGCGGCATCGGCAAGATCTTCGGCCCCGTCATGGTCGTGTGGTTTTTGACCATCGCGGCCGCGGGTTCAGGAGCCATCCTGCAGTCGCCCCGCATCCTTCTGGCGCTCAATCCCTGGTACGCATGGGAGTTTTTCAGCACAAACCAGCTGCACGGGTTCGTGGTCCTCGGTTCGGTGGTGCTCTGCATCACGGGCTGCGAGGCACTGTACGCCGACCTGGGTCATTTCGGGGCGAGAGCCATCCGCATAACCTGGCTCGGGCTGGCCTGCCCGGCCCTGCTGCTGAACTACTTCGGCCAGTGCGCCCTGCTGCTGGACCAACCGGATGCCAGCTTCCACCCATTTTATGCCTTAATCCCCACCCCGGCGCTTTACCCCATGGTGGCCCTCTCCACCATCGCCGCCGTAATCGCGTCCCAGGCCCTGATCTCGGGCGCCTTCTCCCTCACCCAGCAGGCCGTGCAACTGGGCATCTGCCCGCGCGTTCACATTGTCCACACGTCCGCGAAAGTAAAGGGACAGATCTATATTCCCAGCATCAATTATGCCCTCATGATCGCCTGCCTCATTCTGGTCCTCTCGTTCAAGGAGTCCAGCCGGCTGGCCGGGGCCTATGGCATGGCGGTGACCGCCACCATGAACCTAACGTCGATCCTCTTTCTCATTGCCGCGCTCCACGTCTGGCGCTGGCCGTTATGGAAGGCCGCGCCCCCGGTGGCGCTTTTCCTGTGCTTCGACCTGAGCTATTTCGGCGCCAACCTCTTCAAATTTTTTGATGGGGGCTGGATCGCCCTGGTGGTGGCGATTATAGTCGCGACCGTGTTTACGACCTGGAGGAAAGGGCGCGAGGAATTGCGAAGGCAGCTTTATTCCGGCCTGCTTCCCCTGAATGAGTTTTTAGCGGACCTCGAACGGCACCCGTTGGGACGGGTGCGGGGGACGGCGGTTTTCATGACCCTTTCCACCGATGGCACACCGCCCACCCTGCTCCACCATGTCAAGCACAACCACATGCTGCACGAACACGTGGTACTGCTGACGATTCGGGCGGCAGACGCCCCGGCGGTGGCGGACGAGGACCGTTTGCGCATCGAGCGGCTGCCGTCCGGGTTCTATCGATTGATGGCATGGTACGGGTACATGCAAACGCCGAACGTGCCGAAAGTATTGAAATTGGCGGCCTGCTTCGGCCTGCCCCTGGAACCCACCAAAACGACCTTTTACCTGGGCCGCGAAACCCTCCTGACCAACGGCACCTCCCCCATGCGTCAATGGCGAAAAGCCCTTTTCGCCTTCATGTCGCGCAACGCGGCCAACCCGGCAGGCTATTTCGGCATACCCCCCAACCG
>JBFYWS010000611.1:0-3582 GCA_041310935.1 Desulfobacteraceae bacterium
TCAGAAGCTCGAGGTGGAGGAGCGCAAGGCCGATATCGCCGGCCGGGAGCGTGAGGCGCAGTTTAAGCTGGAGGAGGCCAATCGCCGGATGCAGCAGGCCGAGGAGCAACAGCAGCAGGCACTGAACAAGGAGCGTAATGACGACAACTGTGGCGATGCGTTCCTGCGCTACGGCGACTGCGGGTCGGGATACGGCTATGGCTACGTCCATGGCGGCCGCACCGGGCCCTACAATCCCTATTACCGCGACAACAACAGCCTTTACTACAAAGACCCACCTAAACCCGGACCGAGGCCGCCCCTTCGCCCGGGCAAGCCTCAGCCCAAGTCGGATGGTTCGCAGACCGGCGCCAAGGCCGGCCAGGCGCCGGAACGTGCAGATGACCTTGACGGAAAGGGGCAGGAGGCCCCCCCGCGCCGTTTGCCCCGAAGTAAGTAAGCGGGGTGGAAGCGGCTACCCTTGGATTGAGGCCCCATCGGGCCGAACCGCCCGTCACCCGCGCAGCGCCAGGCAGATCCCGTCCATTTCCGGCGAATGTCCCGGTAGAAACGAGAACAGCGACGCGGATGTCCAGCGGGGATCGGTGGCGATCGCGCGGTTGAACGCGTCCGCGTCCTTGAAGCCGACGTTGTCGGCAACCAGGAGCCCGCCTGGTTTAAGGAGTCGGTGGCAGTGCGGAAGGGCGCGGACATAGTCGGCCTTTTCGATGTCCATGAACACGAGGTCGACGACGGCTTCCATTCGGGAGAGCTCGGAGAGCGCATCGCCGACGACCACGCGCGCGAACGCCGCAAGCTCGGCGCGCTCCAGATTCCGTTGCGCCCGTTCGGCCATCGCCGGGTTGAGCTCGAGGGTGACGAGTCGGCCGCCGTTCAGGGCGCAGGCGCGGGCGAGAAACAGGGCGGAATAACCTGAGGCGGTTCCCAGCTCCAGAATAACGCGGGCTTGCGCCACCCGGGCCAGGAGGTAGAGGAGGGTCCCGACCACTGGGCCCACGATGGGAATTCTTTCCCTGTGCGCCTCTTCCTCCAGCTCCTCGAGCAGGGGGCCGACAGCGGGGGCGAGCTGCCTGAAATAGCTTTCGGGGGAGTCGACGATGCTGGACATGGGTCCTCCGGCCTCGAGCGTGACACGGTTGTTGAAAAAGGGATGGCCTCGTAACGCCATCTGAATCGATGGCTTTGTAAAGAGGCCAAGTTCAAGGCGCGCGAAGCGCGTGGCGTGAGGCGTACTTCATGTACGCCGCAGCGACAAGGCGCTGAAGCGCAACGCCGAAATTGGACTATTTGCGAAGCCATCAAAACTGGGTTAGAACAGCGTCGACTGGTCGTGCCGAACTTCCTTGATGTGGCTGGCAAACAACTCCACCTGCCGTTTCAAGGAGTCGACGCGCTCCAGATTGCCGAGCTTCCAGCGGTACAAGTCGCTTTGGAGCCGCTGGCTGTCCTCGGCCAGGGCGTCGACGATCTGCTCCCGGGCCGGCTTCCAGAGCAGGTGGGCCTCCGCCGGCGGCATGCCGAGCCGTTCGAAATGCCAGCGGCAATACGTCTGCCACCACGGTGACGGGGCGTCGGCGTTCGCGACCGCACCCTCGTAGAAGAAAAGGGACCATTCCAGCAGAGGCAGCGGCATGTGAAGGTCCCGGGCGACGTCCCGCAACACGCGTTTGCCCTCGGCCGTGTGGCGGTCGAACACCACCCAGTAGGGGAACGCGCCGTCCGGCGTCGGTGCCGGCTCAATTTTCAGAGGTAGAGCGGTCAGCGCCAGATATGCCGCTGCCTGCACGACGGCCTTGTCATGCGGCCGCCCCCCCTCGCGGTAGCGAAACGCATTTTCGATCAGGGGTTTTCGGTCCCCCTCGGCCGGCTGTTCGGATATCCAACTCCAGAAGCCGGCGGGCTGGCGGATGGCTCTCGCGATCAACCGGACGGCCTTGTCGTCGGAGACCCCGGCCAGCACCGTGTCATCGCCTTGGTCCAGGGCATATGCCAGGAACCCGAGGCCGGTCGCATCCCGCGCCTTTTGGCGATGTGCCACCCGGAGGAGTGCCGCCACCTTGCTGTGAAAGGGTTTGGTAAACAGCATTTCGGCGCCCAGCGGCCAGCACTCCGCCAACATGATGACCGCCGTGCGGGTCTCAAACCAGGCTGCGGAACGCCCGCCGAGGCTCCCGATGAGCGCGCTTGCCGTGTAGACAAGCTCGGTGTTCCCGCGGCGGACAGCTTTTTGCAGCAGCGACCGGTAGCGGTCCTCAATCATCGAACGGTCTTTCATCGTGGATGGCTGCCGGGTCTGGAGAGGTGATGAGTTGTTCGCGGGCGTTCACACAGGCCGGCCGGCCGCTGCGTCAAGGCAGTTCTCCGCACCGATGCCCTTGTTGCCGTCAAGGAGGTCCGCGAAGGTGATTTGATTGAGCCGGGTGAACATGGCCTGCGAGGCCTCGATCCACAGATAGCGCGTGAGACAGTCGTCCGCGCGCTCGCACCGCGTGGGGTTTTGGGCGCAACCGGCCAGGAAGGTGCTGCCCTCGAGCAGGGATACGATTTCGCCGACCGAGATCTGGTCCGGGGGCGTGGTCAGTTGGTGACCGCCCTTGGAGCCGCGGAAGCTTTTGATGTAGTTGGCCCGCTTGAGTGGTCGGATGATCTGCTCGAGATACTTCAGCGATAAGTTTTGGCGCCGCGCGATTTCGCCCAATTGAATGGGGCCCTGGCCGTGATGCTGTGCCATGTCGAGAATCAGCCGTGTGCCGTACCTGCTGCGGGTGGAAAACTTCATGGGCAAGCTCCGCCAGGGGAATTTGGATGCTTTCGAGAATGTTAACGTATTTTAGCGTATAGAAATAATCTCGCTCAGTCAAGGAGGAACCGCGTCAGCCGGCCATGACTCCCCTCAGCACGCTTGGACAGTTTGAGATCCCGGTCATCGCGGCCGGAAACGGGTGGCTGGTGGTTGAAAAACCCTGGGGCATGAGCGTCCACAACGACCCGGGGGCGGATCTCGTTTCTCTCGCCCGCCGCGCGCCGGGCACGGCCGGGGCATTCGGCATTCACCCCGTGCATCGTCTGGACCGGGAGACCAGCGGCGTGATGATCCTGTGCACCGAGCGCGAGGCGTTGCGTTTCTTTGCGAGGCAGTTTGAGGCGGGCACTGTCATCAAGCATTACGTCGCCGTGCTGCACGGGTGCATGCCGACAGCGCCCGGTGACGGGGAATGGTCGGCATGGGACTGGCCGCTGACGGCCGCTGCCGGCGGCCGGCGGTTTCCGCAGGGCCGGGGAGAGATGAAGGAATGCCGCACCCGGTTCCGGGTGCGGGAGGTGAGCCGGTACTACACGATGGTGGAGTGCGAGCCCCTGAGCGGAAGAACCCATCAGATCCGGCGCCATGCCAGGCTCGCCGGCCACCCGGTGGTCGGTGACCAGCGCTATGGCTCGACCCGGTCGATCGCGCATGTGCGCGAGCAATGCGGCTTCACGCGGCTGGCACTGCACGCCATGGAAATCCGCGTGGTGCCGCCCGGGGAGCCCCGGCCGGTGACGTTTCGCTCCAGCGCGGTGCCGGCTGAACTACTGGAGTTA
>JBFYWS010000498.1:0-5673 GCA_041310935.1 Desulfobacteraceae bacterium
GTGAAGAAGCACCTCGACTACCTGCGCACGGCGCTGATGTTCGAGCCGCGGGGCCATGCCGACATGTATGGCTGCATCCTCACCCCGCCGGTGACCCCCGGGGCCGACATCGGCATCCTCTTCATGCACAACGAGGGCTACAGCACCATGTGCGGCCACGGGATCATCGCCATCACCAAGGTGGCGCTGGAAACAGGCTTGCTGCCGATGCAGACCCCGGAGACCACAGTACGCATCGACAGCCCGGCCGGCCTGATCACCGCCCACGCCCGCGTCTCCGGCGGCGAGGTCACGAGCGTCTATTTCCACAACGTGCCATCGTTCGTGCTGGCGAAGGACGAAACGATCGAGGTCCCCGGCCTGGGCCGGGTGCGCTACGACATCGCCTTCGGCGGCGCCTTCTACGCCTATGTCAACGCCGCAGACCTGGGGCTGCGCTGCACTCCGGAGAATTTCCGACCGCTGATCGAAAAGGGGATGGCGATCAAACGCGCCATAATGGCGAACCGAGAAATTCTCCACCCATTCGAGTTGGATCTGGGGTTTCTTTACGGGACCATATTCATCGGCCCGCCGCGGCGGGCCGATGCTCACAGCCGCAACGTCTGCATCTTCGCCGAGGGCGAGGTGGACCGTTCCCCGACCGGCACGGGCGTGAGCGGACGGCTCGCCATCCACTACGCCCGCGGCGAGATCGGCATCGGCGAGCCGATCGTCATCGAAAGCATCATCGGCAGCCGCTTCAGCGGCCGCGTGGCCGAGGCCACCCGCTTCGGGCCGCACGCGGCGATCATCCCCGAGGTGGAGGGCACGGCCCACATCACCGGCCGGCACGAGTTCGTGATCGACCCGTCCGACCCGCTGCGCAACGGGTTCATCCTGCGTTGAGGCGGCCCGTGAATGAGGGGTTTTCCCCTTGACACGGAAACGGCTCATCCAATATAGATGTCAGACCACTTCCTGGGACTCTCTCGTCTTTTCAGAATCGGCCGCGTGAAGCCCTCGTGGTTTTAGGGCAAGTCATCCGGAAACATATCAATAAACCCACAACACGGAAGGAGAATCGACATGAAGAGAATCTGGTTGTTCACGGGGGTAGCCGCAATAGCGGCCTTCCTCGCGGCGGGGGCTGCCGTGGCCGATATCAAGGTCGGCATCATGGTACCCACCACCGGCTCCGAGGCCACCTATGGCAAGGACATGGAGAACGCCATCAAGATGGCCGTCGATGAGATCAACGCCAAGGGCGGCGCGCTCGGCCAGAAGTTCACGACCGTCACCGCCGACGACGGCTGTGATCCCCAGATGGCCACCGCCGCGGCCAGCAAGCTGGTCGCCTCAGGCGTAGACGCGGTGGTGGGCGGATATTGCTCCGGCGCCACGCTTCCGACCCTTAAGATTTACGCCGACGCCGGTGTGCCGATCGTCATCCCGGCGGCCAACTCCACCAAATTCATCGACCTCAACCCGGGCAATGCCTTCCTGATCAACGCCATCGGCACCTACCAGGTCGACACGGCCGTCGATCTGTTTAAGAAGCAAGGTGTCAAAAAGATCGCCATCATCCACCAGGGCGACGGCTACTCCGAAGACCTGGCCAGCCTGACCAAGAAGCGCTGGACCGAGATGGGCAATGAAGTGGTGGCCTTCGAGGTCGTCAACAAGGGCGAGCAGGATCACTCCGCCTTGGTCACCCGGATCAAATCCAAGGCCCCCGACCTGGTCTTCTGGACCGCCTACTATGCCGACGGCGCCCTGGTCATCAAGCAGCTGCGCACGGGAGGCTACAAGGGCAAGATCGCGATCGGTGACGGCTCCACCGACGCCAAGCTGATTGAGATCGCCGGCAAGTCGGCCGACGGCGTTTACGCCCTGGCCAACCCCCTGCCGGAGTTCCTCACCGAGGGCAAGAAGTTCATCCAGGACTACAAGGCCAAGTTCAAGGTCAACCCCGGCCCCTACTCGGCTCTGAGCTATGACGCGATGAACCTGCTGGCCGATGCCATCAAACGCGCCGGCGCAACCGACAAGAAGGCGGTTGCCGCCGCCCTCAAAGCCACCAAAGAGTTCAAGGGCATTTCAGGCCCGGTCAGCTTCACCGACAAGAACCTCCTGGCCCGTTCCAATTTCGTGGTCTTGGTGGTCAAGGACAAGAAATTCAACATTGCCAAATAATCTGAAACCTATGTGACAAACCGGGCCCGCGCCGCAGGTTGGCGCGGGCCCTCTTGTTGCGTCGAAAAAGGGTGGGTCAGTGACGATATTTGACATCACTGTTCAGCAAATCGTCAACGGGCTGATTCTGGGCTCCTTCTACACCTTGGTGGCACTGGGCTACTCCATGGTGTACGGCATCATCAAGCTGCTCAACTTCGCCCATGGCGACATTTACATGGTCGGCGCGTTCGTTGGTTTTGCGATTCTCTCCGTCCTATCGGGGATTTTCGGCGACGAATGGACAGGCATCCTGGCATCGATGGTGCTGACCATGATCGCGGTGGGCTTCCTGGGTGTCCTCATCCAGCGCATCGCCTACCGGCCGATGCTCTCGGCCCCGCGGCTATCGATTCTCATCACGGCCGTGGGTGTCTCCCTGGTGCTGTTCAACGCCGTCATGGCGGCCACCTACGGCGAATACACGGCCTTCAACACGGGACTTGACGACGAAGGCATCACCATGGGTCACATCCACATCACTTACACCCAGGTGGTCATGGTCTCGGCCACGGCCCTGCTCATGGTGGGCCTGCACCTTTTCATCAGCCGGACCATCTATGGCAAGGCCATGCGCGCCATCTCCATCGACATGGATGCCTGCCGGCTGATGGGCATCGATGTCAACAAAATCATCGCCCTGACCTTCTTTGTCGGCTCGGCCCTGGCGGCCGCGGCCGGGGTCATGGCCGGGGTCTACTATGGTTCCATCCACTTCTTCATGGGTTTCGTCATCGGCCTCAAGGCTTTTACCGCCGCCGTCATCGGCGGCATCGGCTCCATCCCCGGGGCCATGCTGGGCGGCCTGGTGCTGGGCCTGCTGGAGGCCTTCGGGACGCAGATTCCCTGGATCGGTTCGGAGTGGAAGGACGTCTTCGCGTTCGGGTTGCTGATTCTACTGCTCATTTTCAAACCCACCGGAATATTGGGCCGAACCGAGATCGAAAGGATGTAGGCCATGGCGGACAACACCTCCCCAACGGTACCTGCGGCCAAGAAGCCAGGCCTGGAAGAGCGCCTGATGTCCCTGCTGGACGACCGGAAGAGACGCTACCCCGTCTATGCCATCCTGATCCTGGGCACACTGCTGGTGCCGTCCATCGGTGACAATTACGTCTTGGAGATCCTATCAAATTCTTTCTTCTACATCGTCCTGTGCCTCGGTCTGAATATCGTGGTCGGCTATGCCGGTCTCCTCGATCTGGGCTACGCCGCCTTCTTCGCCGTGGGCGCTTACACCACCGGCATCCTGACCTCCCACTACGGCTGGAACTTCTGGTTGACCATCCCGGCCGCACTGGTCTTCGCCATCATCGCCGGGGTGATCATCGGCGGTCCCACCCTGCGGCTGCGCAGCGATTACCTCGCCATCGTGACCCTGGGATTCGGTGAAATCACCCGTATCGTGGCCCGCAACTTGAAGGATATCACCGGCGGTCCCAGCGGTCTGATCGGCATCAGCCGGCCGTCCTTCTTCGGCTTGGAACTGAACCAGATTCATCACTATTATTATGCCTTTTTTATCCTGGTCCTCCTGGCGATCTTCGCAAGCTACCGCCTCCAGCATTCCCGGCTGGGCCGGGCCTGGCAATACGTGCGTGAGGATGAGGACGCCGCCGAGGCCATGGGCATCGACCGCGTGGCCATCAAGCTCTACGCTTACGTTATCGGCGCCGTGTTCGCCGGCGTGGCCGGGTGCTTTTTTGCCGCCAAGATGACCGCCATCTCGCCCGATTCCTTCCAGTTCATGCAGTCGGCCACGATCCTGATGGCCGTCGTGCTGGGCGGCATGGGCAAAATCCCGGGCATGGTGGTGGGCGCCCTGTCACTGGTGCTCTTCCCCGAGGTCTTCCGTGAGATCGGCTCCATGCGCATGCTGGTCTTCGGCGTGGTGCTGATCGCCATGATGATCTTCAGACCCCAGGGCATCTGGCCTGAGCGCAGGAATTGAGCGAGGGGCGCATGGTTATCTTACACGTTAACGATTTGACGCTGAAGTTCGGAGGGCTGGACGTCATCGACCGGCTCAGCTTCGATGTCGAGGAAGGCGCCATCGTCAGTCTCATCGGCCCGAACGGCGCGGGCAAAACCTCGGTCTTCAATTGCCTCACCGGGTTCTATCGAGCCAACGCAGGCGACATCCGGTTCCAGGGGCAGTCGATCATGCGACTCAAACCCCATCGGATCACAAAGAAAGGCATGGCGCGAACGTTCCAAAACCTGCGCCTGTTCAAGAACATGACCGTGCTGGAGAACGTGATGTCCGGAATGCACTGCCGGACCACTGTCGGCGCCCTCGGGGCCATTCTGCACACTCCGCGTCAGCACCTGGAAGAGGCCGAGATTCATACGGTGGCCGAAGAATGCCTGGATTTCGTGGGCATCCGCGACCACAAGGACCGGCTGGCGCGCAACCTGCCCTACGGCGACCAGCGCCGGGTGGAGTGGGCCCGGGCGCTCGCGACACGCCCCAAGCTGCTGCTGTTGGACGAGCCCGCGGCCGGCTTGAACTACGACGAGAAAGAGCGCCTGATGGACCTCATCCGCCGCATCCGCGCGGATCTCAAGATCACCATTTTCCTGATCGAGCACGACATGGGCCTGGTGATGCGGATCTCGGAAAAGGTCGTCGTCATCGACTACGGCAAAAAAATCGCCGAGGGCAACTGCGACGATGTCCAGTGCGATCCGAAGGTGATCGAGGCCTACCTGGGCAAAGAAGACGAAGAGGGCAACTGAGATGAGCGAAGCGGTTCTCCGCATCGACGGCCTGCAGACCTATTACGGCAAGATCCACGCCCTCAGGGGGATCAGCCTCTCCGTCCAGGAGGGCCAGATCGTGACGCTGTTGGGGGCCAACGGCGCCGGCAAGAGCACCACCCTCAAGACCATTTCCGGCCTGGTCCGGTCTGCGGCTGGCAAGATCACATTTCTGGGCAAGGACATCACCACGGCCCCACCCCATGACATCGTGCGCATGGGCCTGATCCACGCTCCCGAGGGCCGGCGCATTTTCAAGGGCCTGAGCGTGCAGGAGAACCTCGACCTCGGCGGCTTCACCAACGCCCAGGACAAGGCCGGGAAGGAGCGCCGCCTGCAGTACATTTTCGAACTCTTCCCGATTCTGTTCGAGCGCCGCCGGCAGGACTCGGCCCTGCTCTCGGGCGGCGAGCAGCAGATGCTCGCGATCGGCCGGGCCCTGATGACCGAGCCCAAACTCATGCTTCTGGACGAGCCCTCCATGGGGCTGGCCCCCTTCCTGATCCAGGCCATCATGAAGATCATCCGCAAACTCAACGAGCAGGGGACGACCATCCTGCTGGTGGAACAGAACGCCAAAGTGGCCCTCAAGCTGGCCGACTACGGCTACGTGCTGGAAACCGGCCAGATCGTCATCGAGGGCGACGGCGCTACCCTGAGGCAGGACGAGAGCATCGTCAAGGCCTACCTCGGCGGCGG
>JBFYWS010000034.1:0-3297 GCA_041310935.1 Desulfobacteraceae bacterium
GGCGGCATCGTCGGCGTGTTCGGGTACGGCGGCGGCGTCATCGGCCGCTACTGCGACCAGCCGGACCTGTTCCCGGGGGTTGCCCACTTCCACACCATGCGTGTCAACCAGCCCGGCGGCAAGTTCTACACCACGGATTACCTTCGCAAGCTCTGCGACCTGTGGGACCTGCGCGGCAGCGGCATCACCAACATGCACGGCTCCACCGGCGACATCATCTTCCTGGGCACCCGCACGGATCAGCTCGAAGAGATCTTCTTCGAGCTCACCCACAAGTACAACCAGGACCTCGGCGGCTCCGGCTCCAACCTGCGCACGCCCTCGGACTGCATCGGTGCCGCGCGCTGCGAGTACGCCTGCTACGACACCCAGGACCTGTGCTTCACCATGACCAATGACTACCAGGACGAGCTGCACCGCCCGGCTTTCCCCTACAAGTTCAAGTTCAAGTTCGATGGCTGCCCGAACTGCTGTGTGGCCTCCATCGCCCGGTCGGACATGTCCTTCATCGGCACCTGGCGTGATGACATCCGCATCGACCAGGAAGCCGTCCAGGGCTACATCGGCGGCGAGATCCCGCCCAACGGCGGGGCGCACATGAGCCGCGATTGGGGCAAATTCGACATCCAGAAGGAAGTCATCGGCCTGTGTCCCACCGAGTGCATGTGGATGGAGGGCAAGAAGCTCAAGATCGACAACAAGGAATGCAACCGCTGCATGCATTGCATCAACGTCATGCCCCGCGCCCTGCGGATCGGAAAAGACCGCGGTCTTTCCATCCTGGTCGGCGCCAAGGCCCCGATTCTCGACGGCGCCCAGATGGGCTCGCTGCTCGTGCCCTTCATCAAGGCCGAAGCGCCCTACGAAGAGATCAAGGAAGTCATCGAGAAGATTTGGGATTGGTGGATGGAAGAGGGCAAGAACCGCGAGCGGCTCGGCGAGCTGATCAAGCGCCAGGGCTTCCAGAAGCTGCTGGAGGCGACCGGGATCGCACCCGATGCGCGCCATGTGAAGGAGCCGAGGGCCAACCCCTACATCTTCTGGAAGGAAGAAGAGGTCGAGGGCGGCTGGTCGCGCGACGTCAACGAATTCCGCAAACACCATCTGAGATAAGGGGGACGAGCTATGGCTTTTATTTCTTCCGGATACGATCCCAAGGAGCCGATGAAGAACCGCATCACCGACATCGGTCCGCGCAAATACGACGAATTCTACCCGCCCGTCATTGCCAAGAACAAGGGCGCTTGGCTGTATCACGAATACCTGCAACCCGGCGTGTTCTTCCACGTGGCCGAATCCGGCGACAAGATTTACACCGTGCGTGTCGGCGGGGCCCGCCTCATGAGCACGCTGCTCATCCGCGAGGTCGCCGAGATCGCCGACAAGCACTGCGGCGGGCACGTCCGCTGGACCACGCGCAACAACATCGAGTTCATGGTCGACGACGAGAAAAAGGTCGCGCCCCTGGTCAAGGACCTGGAAAGCCGCAAGTTCAAGGGCGGCAGCTTCAAGTTCCCGGTCGGCGGCACCGGTGCGGGCATCACCAACATCGTCCACACCCAGGGCTGGGTGCACTGTCACACCCCGGCCACCGACGCCTCCGGCCCGGTCAAGGCCACCATGGACGTGCTGTTCGATGACTTCAAGAACAGCCGCCTGCCGGCCAAGCTGCGGGTGTCGCTCGCCTGCTGCCTGAACATGTGCGGCGCGGTGCACTGCTCCGATATCGCCATCCTGGGATACCACCGCAAACCGCCCATGCTCGACCACGAGTACCTGGACAAGATGTGCGAGATTCCGCTCGCCATCGCGGCCTGCCCGACCGCGGCCATCAAGCCGGCCAAGGTGGAGTTCGGCGGCCAGAAACTCAACAGTGTCGCCGTGAACAACGAACGCTGCATGTTCTGCGGCAACTGCTACACCATGTGCCCGGCCATGCCGCTCGCCGACAAGGAAGGCGACGGTATTGTCATCATGGCGGGCGGCAAGGTTTCCAACCGGCGGTCGGCACCGAAGTTCTCCAAGGTCGTCGTGGCCTTCCTGCCGAACGAGGCGCCGCGCTGGCCGCAGACCACCGCTGTGATCAAGAAGATGGTCGACGTCTACGCCAACGACGCCCGCAAGTATGAGCGCCTCGGCGAGTGGGCGGAGCGGATCGGCTGGGAGCGCTTCTTCGAGAAGTGCGAACTGCCGTTCACCCACCACCTGATCGACGATTTCCGCGATCCGGCCTACTACACATGGCGCCAGTCCACCCTGTTCAAGTTCTAAGGCGTCCGGGTTGAAATGGGGGCACCCCTGCGGTGCCCCCTTCACTTTAAGGAAAAGGGGTACACCATGGAGTACGCGGAAGCCAAAGCCAAAATAATCGAAGAACTCACCAAGAAACTGAAAAACAAATCCAAGTTTTACTTCAACGACCTGGCCGGGATCCTCGAGATGAAGCCCCGGGAAGCCAAGAAGCTGATCAACGACATGGTGACCGACGGCACGCTGGAGTACTGGTCCAGCGGCAGCACCTCCATGTACGGCCTGAAAGGGACCGGAAAACAGCAGGCTGCCGAGCACGAAGAATAGTTACCCTCCGGTCGATGCCGGCTCTACGAACCCACAGGCTTTAATGCAGGCGAGCGAATCGAATTTCCCCCGGGTGGTCATCTCCGCCCTCCGGGGCGGTTCGGGCAAGACGATCTTATCGATCGGTGCGATCGCGGCCCTGCGCGCCCGTGGAAATTCCGTCGCCCCTTTTAAAAAAGGTCCGGACTATATTGATGCGGGCTGGCTTGCCCTCGCGGCAGGCCGGCCCTGCTACAATCTGGACACCTTCCTGCTGAGCGCCGAGACCATCCGGCGCTCGTTCTGCTCCCACAGCCCCCGCGTCGACTGCGCCCTGATCGAAGGCAACCGCGGTTTATATGACGGCATCGACCTCGACGGCACCACCAGCACCGCCGAACTGGCCAAGCTGCTTGGCGCGCCCGTGGTGATGTGCCTGGACTGCACCAAAACCACACGCACCATGGCGGCGGTGATCTCCGGCTGCGTTGGCTTCGATTCCGAGGTGGCGATCCGCGGGGTGATCCTCAACCGGGTCGCCGGCGCGCGGCACGAATCCATCCTGCGCCGCAGCATCGAGCACTACAGCGGGGTCCCGGTGATCGGTGCGGTCCCCAAGCTCAACCGGGAGATTTTTCCCGAGCGCCACATGGGGCTCGTGCCCACCCCCGAGCACGGCTGGGCGGCGGACTCGATCCAGTCCATCGCGCGCATCGCCGCCCAGCACATCGATCTGGACGC
>JBFYWS010000084.1:0-5336 GCA_041310935.1 Desulfobacteraceae bacterium
AGGACAAGCGCTTCGGCCGGACCAACCAACCCCACTACGGCTCCAAGTCCTTCGTGTGCATGCCGATCAAGACCAGCAAGGAGATCATCGGCGTGCTCACGGTGTCCAGCCGCGATCCGCAGCGGGTCTATCGTCAGGACGACGTCGAAGTCCTCACCCCGCTGGTGAGCAACGCGGCCTTCACCTACGAAAATCTGCGGCTGCTGCGGGAAAACGAACGCGGCGCGACGCACCTGCGGGCAATCGACAAGATGGTCAAGATCCTGAACTCCAGCTTCCGCGACAGCGAACTGCTGCACGCCGTGCTCCAGGAGCTGCGCGTCATCGTACCTTTCGAGCTGGCCTTCATCTGCGCCCGGGACCCCAACACCCCCACCGCCGTCCAGGTCAAGGAGCTGATCAGCTCCGGGCCCTGCCGGCTGCTCAAGCACGCAAGCTACCCTTACGAGAACACCCTGGTCGAAAAAGCGTTCCAGCATGAATCCCCCCTGATCCTGGACAGCGATGCATCGATCCTGCCGCTGTTGAACGACCAGTGGATCGCCGAGCTGGGCTGCGGTACCTGCTTCCTGACCCCGCTGAAAACCGGGGGGGCCGTTTTCGGGGTACTGGCGCTGGCCGGGACTCGGCGTGAGCCGTTCAGCGACGCCCAGGATCTGGTCAACTGGGCCGCCAGCGGGCTCGCCCTGGCGATCGATCGCAACCGCCTCCTGGCTGCCGTGGTCAAGCGCGACAAGGAGATTGAGACCATCCGCCAGGTGGGCGGGGCACTGGCGTCCTCCACGTTCGACATCAACAAAGTCCTGAACTACACCATGGACATGCTGCGCGAGGTGATGGACGTGGAGGCCGGGACACTGCTCTTCCTGGAAGAGCGCGAACTCGAAGTGGCCGTGGCCTTCAACAGCCGCCTGCCGTCGGTCAAAAAGTTCCGCCTGAAGCTGGGGCAGGGGATCGCCGGCTACGTCGCCGCGCGGGGCGAGGCGGTCATTGTCAACGACACCGCCGCATCGCCGCACTTTTTCCCCGCCGTCGACGAGGATGCGGGGTTTCGCACCCACTCCGCCCTGTGCGTTCCCATGATTTCGCAAGGGCGGGTGATCGGGGTGATCGAAGCGCTGAACAAGGTGAACGGTTGCTTCGACGCGAACGACCGGGACCTGCTCCAGGCCATCGCCGCCTCCGTGTGCATCGCGCTGGAAAACGCCCGGCTCTACAAGGCGACGGTGGCCGCGGCCGACCACGAGCGCGACGTGCGGCGCGTCTTTCAGAAATTCGTGCCGAAGGAGGTCGTCGACCAGATCATTCACGGTGCCGCGGACGGACGGCCCGTCATCGAGGAGTTGAAGACCATCACCCTGCTGAACATCGACATCCGCGGTTTTTCCAGTCTGGCCCGGCGCATCGGGCCTCAGAAGACGGTCGCGCTCCTGAACCGATTCTTCACGGTCATGGGGGGCATCGTCTTCAAACACCACGGGATCGTGGACAAATACCTGGGGGACGGGTTTCTCTCCCTATTCGGTGCACCCGCCTCCAGCGCCGTGGATGCCGACAACGCCGTCGCCGCTGCCGTCGAGATGCAGCAGTCCCTGAATGACCTCAACCGGACGCTGGCCGAGCAGTTGGGGCACACGGTGGACATGGGCATCAGCATCCACACCGGCGAGGTCGTGGCCGGCAACATCGGCTTCGAAAAGAAAATGGACTACACGGTGATCGGGGATTCCGTGAACACCGTCTTCCGCCTGCAGGGTCTGGCCAAGGCGGTCCCCAACGGGATTCTCATCTCGGGCAACACGCTGCGGGCGGTGCGCTCCCGCCTGAAGGTCCGGGCCATGCCGATCCCGCTGGATTTCGAACGGGAATTCGGCCGGCTGAAGGTATATGCGCTGCAGGAAGCGTGCGATCGCCCCGCCGCGGCCGGATCCGCTGCCGTCAGCAGCGATCCCCTCCAAACGCCGATTCGTCTTGGCACCCCCTGACGCGAAAGGGCTTCATCACCCCGGATCACGTCCCGCAGGTTCCGCCCCGATTCCCGTTGGATGCGGCTTGACAAACCGATCCGATGCCTTTAGGGTGTCGCTCTTGAGAAACGCTACCCCGCCTGCTAAAATCGAGGAAAGCATGCAATCAGCGTATCCGGATTCACTCAAGGGGCATCTCCTGATGGCCATGCCCGGGCTGTCCGACCCCAACTTTTTCCAGACGGTCACCTGCATCTGTGAACACAACGCCCACGGTGCCATGGGCATCGTCGTCAACCGACGGCACGAAGCGCTGTGGGGCCGTGAGATCTTCGAGGAGTTGAATCTGCCTTACACTCCGGCGGCCGGCGCCCTTCCGATCTACAGTGGGGGGCCGGTGCACGCGGGCGAGTTGTTCATCCTGCACGGAGCACCGTTCGGGTGGGACGCCTGCCTGGAGGTGACGCCCGCGCTAGGATTGAGCAACACGCGCGACATCCTGGAAGCCATTGCGCAGGACCGGGGGCCGACCTCCTTCATCATCAGCCTCGGGTGCGCGGGGTGGGGGGCCGGGCAGCTGGAGGCGGAAATCAAGGACAACGCGTGGCTGACGCACCCGGTTTTCGAGGAGAGCATTTTAGACTGGCCGGTTGAGGCGCGCTGGGAAGAGGCGCTGCGCCGGATGGGAGTCAACCCGACGCGCTTGTCGGATACGGCCGGTCACGCCTGAGCGGCCCGTCTCAGACCTCGGATCGTTCCTTGGGCGTGGGTTTCTTTTTTTTAAGGCAGGCCTTGTCGCCGCGGACGAAGGCGCACAGCTTCGGGTTGCAATAGTCCTTGCAGTTGAGCGGATTGTACAGCGGACATTCCGGGTGTTTTTCGGACATGCAGCGGGTTTCCTTCACGAACGATGGCCAACCCAACCGCCTGGGTTGCCACGCGGCGTGAGCGGCGTCCTCTGCCTTTTACCGTACGCCGTGCGTTTCATAGCACACGCCGGCTGCGGTGACAAGGCGATTGCGGAATCACGCGGCGCCATGCCGGGGCCGGCTCCCAGCGGCCGCATGATAGCCAGCGGTTCGGCGGGTGGCCGTTGATAAGGACATGGGGGAGCACGATGGACGGTTACGGGATTCAAAAACAGGCGATTCTGGGGATCAATGACGGACTGCTCACGCTGTTCCGCACGGCGCGATCGATTCCCGGGCTCGGTGACTACAGTTTCGGGGATTGGGAGAAGACCTGCGCCGGCCTCCCGGCGCAGGTGTCCGAGGAGACGATCCGGGTGGCGGTGGTCGGACCGATCAAGTCCGGCAAGAGCACCTTTCTGAACTCGCTCCTCAAGGGGGATTTCCTCAAGCGCGGCGCCGGGGTGGTGACTGCCATCGTCACACGCGTCCGCTCCGGTGAGCGGCTGAAGGCGACACTTTATTACAAGTCCTGGTCGGAAGTGAACGAGGACATGGAGCAGGCCCTCGTGCTGTTTCCCCACCAGAGCTGGCGCGCGCCGGAGGAGCGCTTCGACATCCGGCGCGAAAGGGAACGCACGGGGCTGAAGCTTGCCCTGAGCGCCCTCAACGCCGAGCAGCGCATTTCGGATGACGCGCGCAACCGCAACATGGTGCTGTTGTCCTGCTACCTGCAGGGCTACGACACGGTCAGCCGGTTCCTGACGGAGCAGCAGGCCACCCGCCACTACGAAAACGAGCGCTTCATCGAGCACTGGAACTTTTCCGGCAACGAGGCGCTGGCGGTCTATCTGCGCGACATCCAGCTCGACATCCACTCCGGCAGCGTGGGCAGCAGCATCGAGATCGCGGATTGCCAGGGCAGCGATTCGTCCAACCCGCTGCACCTGGCTATGATCCAGGATTACCTGCGTCTGGCCCATCTGCTGATCTACGTGGTCAGCAGCCGCACCGGTCTGCGGCGGGCCGACATCAAGTTCCTCTCCATGATCAAGAAGATGGGAATTCTGGACAACATCCTCTTCGTGCTCAACTGCGACTTCAGCGAACACCACTCGTTTGCGGACCTGAAGCCCCTCGTCGGGCGCGTCTCCGAGGAGCTGTCGCTGATGAAATCCGGCGCGGACGTGTTTGCCTTCTCGGCGCTCTTCAACCTGTTTCGCTCGCAGGACGGGCGCGTTTCGGAGAAAGACCGCCAGCGCCTCGAGCACTGGAAGTCCGACGCGGAGATGGTGGGCTTCTCGGACCGTGAAACCGAGCGTTTCCGGTCCGCTTTCGACGAGATCCTGAGCCGCAAGCGCTATGCGCTGTTGTTTCAGAACCACGTCGAGCGGTTGAATGCGATCAGCGCCGGGATGAGCCACTGGACCGGGGTGAACCAGGAGATCCTGTCGCGCGACGCGACCAGCGCGCGGCAGATCGCCGAGCGCATCCGGCGCCACCAGGAGCGGTTTGCGCAGATCCTGGCGGCGCTGCAGAGCTCGCTTTCCGGTGTCGTCCCCAAGGTCAAGCAGGAGGTGGGGACCGAGGCCAACCGCTTCCTGGACCCGGGCTCCGGCGACGTGATGAAGGGCATCAACGCCTTTATCGCCGGGCACCGGTTCGACCCGGAGACCTACGCCGAGGCCTTGCAAACCGCCGGTTTTTCTCAGACCCTGTACCAGGTGTTCCAGGAGTTCAAGCAGGCGCTGGACGCGTTCATCACCGAGCAGATCAACCCGGAGATTATCCGGTTCATCGCCTCCCAGGAGACCTGGATCCGGGATCAGCTCGAGTCCATCGCCGCGCCTTACAAGAGCCTGATCGAAGACGCCTACGCCGAGTTCTGCAGTCTCATGGCCAGCCTCGGAATCTCGATCGACTGCCGGGGGCCGGGGGCCCTCGGGGTCCCCAGCGTCGAAAGCCTTCTGCGCAGCTCGGGGTTGAGCCACCCGCCGCTGGCCAGCGCCATGAACTACACCGCACGCATCCGGACGCAGGCCATTCTGCACTTGGGCTTCTACCGGCTGGTGACCGGTTTCAAGAAGGTCCTGAAAAAGCCTGTCCGTCGCGGGGAAGAAGACCTGCGGGCGTTGAAGGAGGGTATGGCGCGGATCCGACGGGAAACACAGCATTCGCTGCTGTTTCACTTGAAGGACTACCAGGAAAACCTCAAGTTCAAATATCTCTTCCACGTGATCGAAATGGCGGCGGAGCGGCTCTCCCAGGCGGTTACCCAGCAACTTCAGGCGTATTCGGCCGACTTCGGGGCGCTGTCGGAACGCGTGATCATCCAGCAGGGCGACAAGGAACGGGCCGCCGCCGTCCTGGAGGAGATGTCCCGGAGCTGCCGCCGAATGGGGGAGCAGATCAGCCGGCTGAAGCAGGAGATATCCACGCCGCCGGTCGATGTGGGAAGCTG
>JBFYWS010000085.1:0-5261 GCA_041310935.1 Desulfobacteraceae bacterium
CCGCCCCCGGCCTGACCCCTGGCCGGCGGTCTCCAAATGAGCTCGTATTCAAACGGAAACCCGGTCTTGAAGTAGGGGAACGATGGGTTGTGGCGCGTGTCGATGGCATAAAGCGCGGTGAGATGGTCCTTTCAGTTCCTGAAGACATTGATCATGTAGGCAATATTGTCCCTGAAAGTCATGTTGCCGAGGTGACCTCCGTACGGGAAAATTTTTGCGCGGGAGCCGAACACGTCCTTCAAGAAGGCCAGGTCTTCCGGCGTCAGAATCAGGTCATCTTCATTGCCCATCAGGACGATCTTGGGGGTGTTCCGCAGGTACGGCTCGATGCTGCGCAGGCTGGTGCTTTCGATCAGCACCGCCTTGGTGAGGCCCGGGTTTCGGGACTGGGAATAGGGGTAGAGAAATTCATCGAAGTAGTCGATGAAGCTGGTCTGATTGGTCACTTTAAAATAATCGGTCAGCGACTCCGCGCTCCCCAGCACGCGGTTTTTTGGAACGATCAGCCCGAAGTTGCTCATCACATCGGAAGTGAAAATCATGTTGCTCGATGATAGACGGAACACGGTTCCGATCATGCCGGCCAGGTTATCCTGCCGGAGCGGCTGGCCGTTTTTATGGAGAATCCGGTAGGCTTCGTAGAGGAAGTCGTGGTCGAGAACGGGGTTGTTCATCATCCGCCAGGCTTCACCGAATTTTCCGAGAACGGCGTTAAACCATTGGTCGAATTCCTGCGGGCTGAGGTTGGGCACGACCCTCAGCAGCATGTTGTCCAGGATCTTGGCCGAGGTGTGCAGGCTCACCGCCGGGTTGATCATGCAGACTTTCTTGAAATTGAAAACGCGTTTTTCTTCATCCAGCTTGGCGATGAAGGCCGACTGGGAGGCCCCCAGGCTGTACCCGGTCAGGTAGAACTCCGAGACCTTGATCCGGTCTTTGACCTGCTCCCAGGCGAGGGTCATCACCCGGTACAGGTCCTGCGCGTCCTCGACGATGTTGCCCGGCACGCAAGTCGCCGATGCCGTGGCAACGAAATTCATTTGGGTGGGTGAGGAGAGGCAAATGACGTGAAAACCGGCCTGATAGAAGCTCTTCTGGAGAAAAACCATGCTGGTGGAGAAAAAGCTGCTGCCGGTTCCGGCGATGACGAAAATCAGCGGTGCCTCCTGCTTCTGATAGCTCAGCGTATACAGGAATTCGCGTTGATACCAGAAAACATCGGGTATGGGGCGGTCAGGAAAAACCTTCAAGCCCAGGAGTTCATAGTCGATCTTTTCGGGCAGCTTCGCCTCGAGCTCCGAGGGGGTCCCGACGACGGTCGCCACGTAGGGGTCTCTAATCGGAAAATCATAGGCCCCGGCAGGGTTCGCCATGACGCCCAACAGCATGCTGCATATCAAACTTGCAAAAATGGTCTTCATGCGATCTCCTTTCGAAGGCTTTTTTGCCGCACCAAATTCTCGCGTTAATTTTCTCTGCGTCCTGGAACAGCGCTGGCCACCATGCCGACCGCCACTGTTCCGGGCTAATATTACAAAATACGCTCAAGCGATTGCAGATCCGACTTTTTCTCAGGGCAGCAGCCCTGCGTTCGTGAGACCGGACTGGGCGGCTTCTGCGGAAAGCCGCTCGACGTAGGGCCTGAGCTGCTGGATCACCGTCGGGCTGAGAAACCGAAGGTCGCTCCCCCAGGGGAAGTCCGGCAGGGACACTTTGCTGCAGGGCGCCCGCCCGTAGGCGGCGAGAGCCACCGGCTGGGACTGGAAAACGGCCACGATGATGTTGGCATAGGGGGCCGCCGTGTTTTGGCCGACCGGCAGCAGATTGGAAAATCCCGACAGCGCCCTTGTCCGAGTGAAGAGCCCATAGCCATTCGTGGTCACCTCGCTTTTGCCGATCTTGAAGCAGTCGTCCTGCGGCCACCTGCCAGTGTCGAAGCTGCTCACGGAGACGATCACATCCAACCGGTTCTCTTCGGCGGCCTGTTTCAGAAAGGCTCTGAGATCTCTCGGAAACCACGCGCTGACGGCACTGATGATGCCGGCGGACATCGATTGCTTCCAGTCCGCCGGGGCATCGACCGCCAAGGGGATGAAGGTATTTTGGCCGCGGGCTCTCAGGTCGTTTTCAATCGTCCGATTGATGTAACCCGGGATGTCCCAATCGACATCGTAAGAATGGGTGAAGCTGTTGAACCGCAACGACCCCACATCGACGTGGGTCATCTGCGGCTCCAACACGTTTAAAATCCCGATGCGAGCGCCCGGCGGGAGCTGCATGTGAACCGGCCGGGAACCCGCACACCCGAACGCGCTCGCCAGCATCAGAAAAATCGTTAGACGAAACACACGCATGTTCTTCATCGCGTTTTCTCCCTTCGTGAGATCAACTGCCCTCCTGCTCTGCGCGTCGCTTGGTGCCGCGGGCTGTTAAGCGTTACGGCGTCACGATCTCCGACTCGATGATCAGGTCCAGCACATAGAGGGTCGAGGAGGCCCCGGGACGCGCGGGGGGGCGGTTGAACCGCTTGACCCGCACCACATTGCGCTCGCCTTCCTTGTGGGTGAAGCCTTCGATGCTCTCGTGAAGAGTCCGCCATGCTCCCGGTTCTCCGACGTTGAGACCCTGCGCGTCAAAGCGCCGTTCGCGGACTTGAAGACAACGGGTATTCGGGGGCGGAGGATCGGCGCACGCCACATGGCGGGCGGAGACCTCCAGAAAGATGAGGGCCCCAGGTCCGTAAAGGGCTTCCGGCGTAGCCTGGCCGGTGAAGGTCAGCGTCTCTTTCGACGCCGAAACCAATCGCAGCGTCGGTTTTGGACCATTGTCCATCTCGACCTGCAGGGGCTTGGCGAGCATGCCGGACAGGGCGGCGTCGGCCAGCATCAACTCCGGGGCGCAGGCCATATTCGTGGAAGCCATGCCGCTCACCGCGAGCTGGTTGGCGGCATTGATCCGGTAAGACCCCATCATCCGGTTGCAGGGGCCCTGTATGCCGAGTCTTGTGCCGGAAAATTCGAACACGACGGGCTGATCCTTACGGGGAGACAGGGCCTCGATGACCCGATTTTGGCCGTCGGTTGCGGACTCAAGGCTCCAGCGATAGCGCTCGAGCGTCTGCGCGAAGCCCTCTCCTGTCGCCGCCTGCGGCACGAGCGTCAACACCGCGTCGGGCACCGGCGTCCCCGCGGGCCCCCCGCCAGGGTGAAGCAGGAGGAGCCGGCCCTCGCCGACTGCAAACAGCTGCCCTCCGCCGACCTCGTCGAGCCTGATGGCGTTCCCGTTCGGCTGCCATGTGAAGCGCCCACGCACGGTCTGGGCTGCCTCCTGCCGCCCCACAGGCCGGGTCACGCGTTCGTACGTGCCATCCCGGTTGAGCGCCAGCCGGGTCTTGACACCGGCAGGGCCTGCGCCCGGCAGGACCCCCTCATAGACGCCCGCCCAGTCGAGCGAGTCACGGCTTGTGTGTGAATCGACAGGTTTCGCCGTCACCGGCTCCGGTGGCGCCACCCTCTCCATCGGTTGCGCACAGGCACACAGAACCGTGACCAAAACAAACGCTGTAAGTAAGGCTTTCATGGGAACCTCCAATCTGAAAGGTGTCAAGCAGATGGATGCACGAAAATGACTGTTCGCGCCGAGGCTAAACCCAACGAGGATCGCCGGTCAGACAGATGGACAGCCAGGCTTTGTCGAGCGGCATGTCGAGGCCGCGCCAGATCCGCTCCCGCAGGCGGTCCTGCTCGGCGACGGTCTGCAGCGTGAAATTCGGCCCGACGACGATGTCCACCTCGATAAAGCGGGTGCGCCCGGTCTTCACCACGTGGTGGACGTAGCGGATGATGTCGTGCTCGGCCCGGACCTTTTCCATCAGGGCCTCCAGCCGCCGGGTGACCGCATCCTCGGCGTCGGTCATGAGCAGGACCTCGCGCAGGCTGCGCCGCAGCACACCCAACGGCATGGGGGTCGCCAGCAGCGCCATCGACGAAACCATCACCGGGTCGGCGTAGCGCGCCCACGCCCCGCGGGCGGGCTCCTCCAGAAAAAGCAGCACCGCAAAGCCGAGCAGGGTCACCAGGCTGAAGCCGAAGTCGATCAGCCACTCCCGGGCGTCGGCCTCGATCAGCGAGGAGTCGATCCGACGCGCCACCCGCCGCTCGTAAATCCAAATCGCAAATGAAATTGCGCCGCTCAGGAGCCCGAACCAGATCACGCCTTCGGCGTCCACCGCGTTGCCGCCGCTGCGGATGCGTTCGATGCCGTTGATCAGGGCGTAGACGCAGATCAGCAGCACCATGAAGCTGTTCACGCTCAGAACGAGCGGCTCCACATGGGAGTAGCCGAACGGGAAGCGCCGGTTCTCCGGCTTGACCACCAGCTTGGCCGCCAGCAGGCTCAGCCCCGCACCGATCAGACTCAACAGGGAGAAGATGCCGTTTAAAATGACGACGTCGGATTCGAGAAAGAGGCCGTAGGCGATGCTGCCGGCGGCAACCACCAGGACGCCGTAGATGGACAGGAGCAGGGTGCGCTGCTCGATGCGGCTGGCTTGCTCTTTAGCTGACGGACTGGAATGCCCCATGCGCTTCTATCTCGATCCTGCCAGCTGAGACCCGCACGGCGGCGGGGTTGCCTGCCTCAAAATCTCCATGTCAGGTTGACGGCAAAAATGGGGATCGCATTGGGCTAAAGTCGCCTTTAAGGGGACCCCTGAGCGGGCCGTCGTTCCGGTCGATGCCGCTATCGCCGAGATGGATAACACCCTGGTCAGCACGCGTCAATGAAAATGCAGACGCCGATTCGAACACAATGGACCCGGTCGTCTCGGTGGGTTACTTCAAGAACGCCGAAGCCTTCATCAGCGGCAATCCCGATTTTCCGGGTGAACGCGCCGGCAGCAACGACTCGGACCAGGACGACTTCATTAAAGGCGACGGCTGGGACAACTTCTTCCGGCTGAGGTTCAACTATCTGCTGCCGATCGGCAACGGCCGCGACCAGATCATCGCCACTTATAAAAACAAGACCGCTCCAATTCACACAGGGCTTTGGTATTATGCTCCGGCCTTGATGCGGACCGCCTCAGCTATCCAGGGAATCGACATGCACCAGCTCGGGAGCAGGGCGGTGGCCCCGCCGAGGAGCACGGCAAAGAGATCGAGCGAGATGGCGCCGAGAATCTCCGGTCGGCTGCGGATGTAGTCGATGTCAGCGAAAACCGACCGGAGAGTGACCGGTTCGCGTTGGGATGCGGCCCGCTG
>JBFYWS010000184.1:0-4478 GCA_041310935.1 Desulfobacteraceae bacterium
CGGCAGCCGAGATCATCGCCGGCAAACCCGGCGAAGTGAACTACGACGCCATCCCGTCCATCGTCTACACCGCCCCCGAGGTGGCCAGTGTGGGCCTGACCGAGGAGCAAGTCAAGGAGCGTGGCATCCCCTACGTGACGGGCGCCTTCCCGTTTGCCGGCGCCGGCCGCGCCCGCTGCCTGGGAGAGACCGAGGGCTTCGTCAAGGTGATCGCCCACAAGGCAACCGACCGCATCCTGGGCGTGCACATCATCGGCGCCCGCGCAGCCGAGATGATCGCCGAGGCCGTGCTGGCGCTCGAGTTCGGCGCGAGCGCCGAGGACATCGCCCGGACCGTCCACGGCCACCCGACCTTTGCCGAAGCACTCATGGAAGCCGCCGCGGCCGTGCGCAAGTAAGCTCTGCAACCACGCGAAAGGGGACGATTAAAACGGTCTGAGGCTTCGGCCCTGCTTGCAATCGACTCGGCAGCCCTGGTTGCCTCGGGCGTGAACCCCTACGATCGCCTGACCTGGTTTCTGGAAGTCCTTCCGATTCTCGTCGGAGGTCAACTCGCCAGCGTCTACACCAGAAGCCGGTTAAGCCACTGGGCCATCCGCAGCTTGGGCATGGCGGCCGTGGCCGTACCGAAATTGCATGGGATCAGCAAGTCGGCCGTTACCCGAGCGCCTATCGAGGCGATGCGATCGCTCACGAAAACCATTATGAAGGGATAATATGGATTTAGAAATAGTGATGAAACACTTTGCGGCGCTGCATGCGATTCCGGAGCCCGGTTTTGCCGAAGTGAAGACCTCGGCGTATCTGGCGCAGGCGTTGACAGCGGCAGGGTATGCGGTGACAACCGGCATTGGCGGCACTGGTGTCGTGGGAGTGCTGAACGGCGGAAAGCCAGGCAAAACCGTCATGGTGCGCGCCGACATGGATGCGTTGGTTCATTCCATTGGCGGCAAGGATACCGCGGTTCACTCCTGCGGCCATGACGCCCACTGCTCGGTGGTGTTGACCATGGCGGAAGCGGTAGCGGCCGACGTGAAGGGCGGCGCAACGTTTCCGGGTCGGTTGAAAATCTTGTTTCAACCGGCAGAGGAGAAACTGACCGGAGCGTTAAGTGTAATTGAGGCCGGCGCGGTGGCGGATGTCGACATTGCGCTGGGTTTCCACCTGCGGCCCATTCAGGAAGCGAAGATGGGACAGGCCACACCGGCGCTGTATCATGGCGCCAGTTACATACTAGAGGCTGCGGTGACGGGAACAACTGCGCATGGGGCTCGTCCGCATCTCGGTGTCAACGCGATCGATGCGGCGACCGCCGTGGTGAACGCGGTCAACGCCATCCACATGAACCCGGTTGTGCCGTGGACGGCGAAAACGACCAAGCTGCAGGCGGGCGGCGCTTCCCTCAACGCGATACCGGACTGCGCCGACATGGCTTTCGATTTGCGAGCCCAGGATAACGGCGTGATGGAAGAACTGATCGAGAAGGTGAAACGCTCTATCGAAGCCGGAGCGGCGACGGTGGGCGCCAAGGCCACGGTGACGGTCAAAGGCGGCGTACCGGCCGCCGAATATGATCTGGGACTTGTGAAGGTGGCTCGCGAGGCGATCGCCCGTGTGCTGGGTGCGAATGGAGTCCTTGACCCGATCGTGTCGCCCGGCGGCGAAGACTTCCATTTCTTCGCCAAGAAAATACCGGGGCTTCGTGCGGCATACATCGGACTGGGCTGCGATCTGACGCCTGGGCTGCACCATCCGGAAATGAAGTTCAATACGGCGGCATTGCCGGACGGAGTATCAATCCTGTACGAGATGCTTCAAGGAGTCTGGGTAGAGTAGAATGATATAATTCCTACGCCCCCATTATTCCTTCCTGATCGATGTTCGATTCTTAGAAGTGGTTTCATAACCCCGTCTGACACCCGGGTGCGGCGTTGCAGGCCTCTCGTAAATGCTCACACCCCATTGAGGTTGCTCCGCTTTCCGAATCGGCCTGCGCCTTGCTCGCAGGCGTGATACAGGGTTATGAGACCACTTCCAGAATGGCCTTTAAAATCAACAATTGTCATACATTCTGATTATTTCGCCTGTTCCTTTTCCTTCAACACTTTTAACATAACCATTGATCACTTTTTTCATCGGTATGGGGTTGTGGCCAGGGAAATACGCCTCGTATTTTTCGACGGCATCTTCAACCACGCCTGACGATACCACATTGATGCGAATGTCATTTTTTAATTCCAAGGATGCCGCTTTGACAAAGCTGTGGATGCCGCCGTTAACCATTGCAGCGCTGGTGGTGAAAGCCACGGGATGATCGGCCAGTATTCCGGTGGAAAGGGTAAACGAACCGCCGTCATTCAGATACTTCTGGCCAATTCGTACCATGTTCACTTGCCCCATCAGCTTGCTTTTCAAACCGATGTAAAAATCTTCCTCGGTCATGGCATCAAAGGCAGCCCATTTGGCCTCACCCGCAATACAGACAACGGCGTCAACATTGCCAACTGATTCGAACATGGCCTCGATCGATCGACTATCGGTCATGTCCACCGCAACATCTCCGGATTTTCTTGCGGCAACGATGACTTCATGCTTCTTTGAAAAATGCTTACTGACCTTTTTACCAATGGTCCCGCTGCCTCCGATGATCAGAATTTTCATTGTTCCTCCGCTTTGATTTTCCTAAATCTGAACCGCGAAGGCGAGCGAATCATAAAAAAGACCGCATTCCTTACGGTCTAAGATTCCCTGCAGCTTGCTGCAGGGAATCTTCAATGCCCCTTCGGCCGGCGATATCTGTAGCTTTTGCCGAGCCCACTCTTTACGCACTCGGCTGGATCAAGTCGTTGCCGTGGCTGGGGCGTAGCTGAAGCACTGCGCCGGCAGCCTGCACCGCGCACGCACGCTGAATGCAGCGCGCGTAGGCGGATAGGGTTTACTTGAGGTGCTGGCTAATGATCTTGGTCATCTCGAACATCGACACCTGCGGCTTGCCAAAGACTTTCCTCAGCTTCTCGTCGGCATTGATCATGCGCTTGTTGTTGGCGTCCTGCAGCTTGTTCTTCTTGATGTAGTCCCAGATTTTCTTCACCACCTCGGTGCGCGGCAGCGGCATGGCACCCACCACGGCGGCCAGCATGGCGCTCGGCGTCATCGGCTTCATGAAGCCAGCATTGGGAGTGCGCTTCACCTTAGGCGTGGCGGCTTTCTTGGCAAGGGGTTTCTTGGCCGGAGCCGCAGCCTTCTTCATGGCGGGCTTCTTGGCAGCAGGTTTCTTCGTTGTGGCCATACTCGGATCTCCTTTTTTAGGGTTGCACCTTAACCGCTTCCGAAAACACTTTTCTAAACGTAATATCACACAGGCATTCCGATTCTTGTCCAAAAAAAGCATTAATGCAAGACCATTCACGCAGCGTTCCTGTCGGTTCACGGCGGGTTGAGAAAGGCGGCGGCGGGGGCCGACTACTTCTTCGCTTCTTTCATTCTTTTTTCATAGTTGTCCCGGACAGCCTTCAGTTCTTCCGGGGTTCTGCAGATCTGCTCTGCCTGTATGGCCTGCAGATTCTTAAGGATGGCGAAACCATACGTGTCGCTGAACATGGTTTCACCCCACACGACATCCTCTACAACCGAGTGGTCCTCTTTTCGCATGATCTTCCAGCCCTCCGGCGTCTCCCAGGCCAGAGGTTCGCTTTCTATGGCTTTGATCAGTTTTTGCGGATCTGTGGTTCGGGCCCTTTCTATTGCCGCTTTCAGGAAATAGACCCCTGCATACGTCTCCTGAGCCATGTAGTCAGGGTACTCTTTGAACCGGTCAAGGTAGGTTTTTACGAAATTTCGGTTCAGAGTGGTGTCAGGGGTCAGGAAGAAATACCGTGCAGCCACGAAGACTCCGTTCGGCATCTCTTTTCCAAGAGGCATCAGGCTTTCCAGGGCGGCACCGTCCGTGAAAGCGAACTTTACATTGTCAAACAAGCCGGTAGGCAGAGCCTGTTTTACGAAATTGACCGCATCATTGCCCCAGAGAGAGGACCAGACAGCATCGGGTTTGGTTTCGACGATCTTTTGAATGAAAGGCGTGAAATCCTTCTCCATCAGCTTTGGCCACAACTCTCCCACGACCTCCGCGTCCGGTTGAAGCTCCTTCAATTTTGAAACAAAGGATCCCCAGGATTCACGGCCGTAAGCGTAATCCGGCCCAATGTTCATCCAGCGCTTGTAACCCTTTGGAGCCATAAAGTACGCGCCGGCGCGGGAGTGCATCATGGCATTGCTCAGCGTGCTGAACAGGTAGGGGTTGAATTTGGCATCGGTTAGGGAGCTGGCCTGAGAATGTAATTGTTGGCGGCGTCGGGACCAGCCGGAGGCTGATGGTTGAGCAGGATGTAATTGACCTGGGCCACGGCCACCAGTTGCTCCTGCGCGTCGAGCAGGTCGATGGCCACCGGGCAGAGGGTGCGTCCGAATTTGATCACTCT
>JBFYWS010000188.1:0-3466 GCA_041310935.1 Desulfobacteraceae bacterium
TGTTGGTAGAACCGGAGGTCTTCGATCTGCCGGTCGGTCACGCCGGCCTGCTTCGCCGAAGCAGTGTGGGCGCGCAGTCAGTACTGGCAGACATTGATGCTGGCGGTTTTCAGATAGGCCAACTCCTTCAATTTGGGCGGGACCCGGCCTTTCAGCATGACCGCGTTGTAAAAGGGCACGAAGCGTTTCAACGCCGCTGGAAAGCGGGCCATGACGCCGAAGATGTTGGGCATCTTGCCGATGGTGGCCTGCATGCCTTCGAAAAGTTCGCGGATGCTGGCATCCGCCTGATCCTTCATGAGCGGTTTCGGCACTCCCATATGAGCCCTCCTTATCGATCGGTGGTTGGACCTGTCTGGCGCTAGATAGCACGATAACCGACTGAATGAAAACCGGTTTATGGGATGATAGGGATTTACTTTGTCCGGCAAAATGTAATACGGTTCCTCTTATTCGCCAAAATGAGGGAGATGCGATATGGATCTGCATTTTCAAAATCGTCACTTCTTGAAGCTTCTGGATTTCAGACCAGAAGAGATCACATATCTGCTGCAGCTGGCGGCGGATTTAAAGAAGGCCAAATACGCCGGGGCTGAGCTGCAGCGGCTGAAAGGCAAGAACATCGCGCTCATCTTCGAAAAGACCTCCACCCGCACGCGCTGTGCGTTTGAGGTCGCCGCCTACGATCTGGGCGCCCGCGTGACCTACCTGGACCCGACCGGCTCCCAGCTCGGGAAGAAGGAGTCGATCCGGGACACGGCCCGGGTGCTGGGGCGCATGTACGACGGCATCGAGTACCGCGGCTTTGAGCAGGCGAGAATAGAGGAACTGGCAAAGTACGCCGGGGTACCGGTGTGGAACGGACTGACCAACGAGTTCCACCCCACCCAGGCGCTGGCGGATCTGCTTACCATACAGGAGCACACCGCCAAGCCTCTGAAGCAGGTGGCGTTCGCCTTTCTGGGCGACGGGCGCAACAACGTGGCCAACTCGCTTCTGGTCGCCGCCGCCAAGATGGGCATGGATTACCGTGCGGTCGCACCCAAAGAGCTTCATCCCAACGCCGAGCTGGCGGGCGTGGCCCGGGAAATAGCCAAGGGGACCGGGGCGCGGATCACCATCACCGATGACCTGTCCAGGGGGTGTGCCGGCTGCGATTTCCTGTACACCGATATCTGGGTGTCCATGGGAGAGCCCGAAGATGTTTGGGCGGAGCGCATCCGGCTGCTCAAGCCCTACCAGGTGAATTGGGCGGCCATGGAGAAAACCGGAAACCCCAAGGTCAAGTTCCTGCACTGCCTGCCGGCGTTCCACGACCGGCAGACGGAGATCGGCGAAGCCATCTACAAAAAGTTCGGCCTCGACGCCATGGAGGTGACCGACGAGGTGTTCGAATCACCGGCCTCGATCGTCTTCGACCAGGCCGAGAACCGCCTGCATACGATCAAGGCGGTGATGGTGGCAACTATCGGCGCTTAGCGCGCCGATAAAGCGCTGCGCGCGATGCGAGATTCTGGATGCCCGATACTCGATAAGAGATTAAGGCCGCAGCGGCTCTGCGCTGGCAATCCTATTCGTGCGGTGGCCTGTATTCATCCAGCATCCAGCATCGCGTATCGAGCATTCATTATCTATCAGCCATGTCGATAAAACCACTCATTTTGATCGCCCTGGGCGGCAACGCCCTGATTCAGAAAGGCCAGAAGGGCACCGCCGAGGAGCAGTTCGCCAACCTGAAGGTGCCCATGCGGCAGATTGCCCGCCTATCAAGCAATTACCGCATCGTGATCACCCACGGCAACGGCCCTCAGGTGGGCAACCTGCTTCTGCAGCAGGAGAGCTGCCGCGAGGTGCCGAACATGCCGCTTGAGATCATTGTCGCCATGACCCAGGGGCAGATCGGCTACATGATCGAATCCAGCCTCGACCGGGCCCTGATGGAGATGGGTGTCACCACGGAGCAGCTATTCGTCTCGCTGATCTCCTATGTCGTGGTCGCCGAGAAAGACCCGGCGTTTCAAAACCCCACCAAGCCCATCGGCCCCTTCTACACCGCGGAGCAGGCCAGGGGCCTGCCCTACACGATGGTCAAGACGGACAAGGGCTTCCGGCGCGTGGTGGCAAGCCCCACGCCGCTTGCGATCGTCGAGCACCGCGAGATCAAGAAGTTGATCGAGATGGAGTTCATCGTCATCTGCTGCGGCGGCGGGGGCATCCCGGTGATCCGCAAGGAACGCAAATTCAGAGGAGTGGATGCCGTCATCGACAAGGACCTCGCCAGCGCGGTCCTCGCTGGAGAGATCAATGCAGACGTCTTCGTCATCGCCTCGGATGTGCCCGGGGTGTCCGTCCACCGGGGAACGCCGGAGCAGCGGGTTTTGAGGAAAGTTCCCACGGCTGAGATGGAGCGCTACCTGGCCGAGGGCCACTTCCCGGCCGGGTCCATGGGGCCGAAGGTGGAGGCCATCACCCGGTTTGTGAAAGCTTCCGGGCGCCGCGGCATCATCTGCGGCCTGGATGACATCGAGCGGGCCATCGCCGGCGAGGCGGGAACGGAAGTTGACGGGCCAACCGAACGGGAGCACGCGTGAAGCGAAAAAATGTGGTCATTATCGGCGCCGCCGGGCGCGATTTTCACAACTTCAACATGGTCTATCGCAACGATGACAGCCAGCGGGTGATCGCCTTCACTGCGGCCCAGATCCCCGACATTGCCGGCCGCAACTACCCGGCGGCCTTGGCGGGAAAACTCTACCCCAAGGGGATCCCCATCCACCCCGAAGCCGATCTGCCCAAGCTGATCCGTGCCTTCGACGTGAGCGATTGTGTGTTCGCCTACAGCGACGTCTCCTACCAGCATGTCATGAACGTCGCTGCCGTCGTGCAGGCGGCGGGTGCCAACTTCGTGCTGCTGGGGCCGAAGGAGACCATGCTGAAGAGTGTCAAGCCCGTCATCTCGGTGGGCGCGGTGCGCACCGGCTGCGGCAAGAGCCAGACCTCGCGGCGCATCATCGAAATCCTCATGGCCAAGGGGTTGAAGGTGGTGGCCGTGCGCCATCCCATGCCCTACGGCGACCTTGCCGCCCAGAAGGTGCAGCGATTTTCCAGGATCAGTGATCTGGCGAAACGCAAGTGCACGATCGAGGAGATGGAGGAGTACGAGCCGCACGTGGTGCGCGGCAACGTGATTTATGCCGGGGTGGACTACGAGGCGATCCTGCGTGCGGCCGAGAACGACCCGCAGGGGTGCGACGTGATTGTCTGGGACGGCGGCAACAACGACTTCCCTTTCTACACGCCCGACCTGCACGTGACCGTTGTGGACCCGCACCGGCCGGGGCACGAGATGTGCTACTATCCGGGCAACGTCACCTTGAGGCTGGCCGACGTGGTGGTGATCAACAAGATCGACAGCGCCGATGCCGCCGGCATCGATGCCGTGCGCCGGAACATCGCAGCGGTCAAC
>JBFYWS010000202.1:0-3911 GCA_041310935.1 Desulfobacteraceae bacterium
TCGTCGAAATCCACCTTGTGGCCGTCGAACTCGGGCCCGTCCACGCACGCGAACTGGGTCTTGCCGCCGACCGACACCCGGCAGCCGCCGCACATCCCGGTGCCGTCCACCATGATGGGGTTGAGACTGACCATGGTCGGCACACTGTATTCCTTCGTCAGCTTGGAGACGAATTTCATCATGGGCACGGGGCCGATGGCCACGACGAGGTCGATCTTCTCCTTGTCCAGGATGTCCTTGAGCGCATGGGTCACGAAGCCGTGGCGGCCGTAGGAGCCGTCGTCGGTGCAGACATGCAGTTCATTGGAGGCCGCGCGCATGAAATCCTCCAGGATGAGGAGGTCCTTGGTACGGGCGCCGATGATGGCGGTGACGTGGTTGCCGGCCTCCTTCATTCCCCGCGTGATGGGGTGCAGCACGGCGACCCCGGTGCCGCCGCCGACGCATACGACCTTGCCGAGCTTCTCGATGTGGGTGGCTTTTCCCAGCGGACCGATCGCGTCCTGGTAGCCCTCGCCCACTTTCAAGGTCTTGAACAGTGCGGTGGACTTGCCCACGACCTGGTAGATCACGGCGATGATCCCCTTTTTAGCGTCGGTATAGGCCATGGTGAGCGGAATGCGTTCCCCGTTCTCGTTGGCCTTGAGGATCACGAACTGGCCGGGCTTGGCCTTCTTGGCGATGAGGGGCGCCTCGATTTCGTTGAGAACCACGGTGCCCTGGGACATTTCCTCGCGCTTGACGATTTTGAACATGGTCTACCTCCATGCGGTGAGATCAAACAGCATCGATTTTCTAGAAGTTCGATAATCTCAAATCAAAGCAATCAAATCAAGGTAAAAATTACGGATGGAACTCTGCGGCTGGATGCTCCCGATCAACGCCGGTGGGCCACCCGGTCCGCCAGGCCCGCCTGCCGGGCAGCACGAGGTCCCGGTGCCCGACCCGGATCCGTTCATTTCCATCGCAACTGTCAACGCCTTCGCCCACGCGTTGAAATTCCTCGATCAGGGTGCTAAAAAGCGGGTTGCGACACGCGGCACCGTCATGTCGGCAATGGAGTGTCGCCCTTGTGGGAGTGGCTCCCGGCCTTCGTAGCCGATACAGCCAATCCAAACGTCGCAGGAGTCGCAGGCGGGGCTGCCGTGGCGGGGTAGGCAGCTACTTCGGCGGAGTAGGCTTCAGCCACGATCATCGCGGCAAGATGCTGCGCCCACAGAAAAACATACAGCTTCATTGGAAGCCATCTCTCACAGAGGCTTTCTCGAACTGCGGCACCGGACTGGAACGGACATGGATCTATTCGACAGCCACTGCCATCTCGACGATACGTCCTACTCGGGCGATCGTGAGACCGTGTTCGAGCGCGCCCGTGCGGCCGGGGTCTCGCGCATGATGACCGTCGGCGTCACCCTCGGCACATCGCGTGCGGCCGTCGATCTGGCCAAAACGCACCCGGGCGTTTATGCCTCGGTGGGCGTTCACCCCCACGATGCCCAGGAGTGCAGCGACGCCGTGCTGGCCTCCCTGGTCTCTCTCTCCCGGAACCCCGAAGTCCGGGCCTGGGGGGAGATCGGCCTGGACTTCAACCGTATGTATTCCCCCCGGGACGAGCAGGAAAAATGGTTCGTGCAGCAGCTCGAGACCGCCGCCGAGCTGGGGCTGCCGCTGATCTTTCACGAGCGCGACAGCGGCGGCCGCTTCCTCGCGCTGCTCCACACCTGCCCGCCGCCGGCCGGAGCGGCCGTAATCCACTGCTTCAGTGGCAACCGCGCTGAGCTCACGAACTATCTCAACCTGGGGTATTACATCGGCATCACCGGCATCGTGACGCTCAAGGAGCGCGGGGAGTCCCTGCGCCGGCTCATTCCTCAGATCCCTGCCGACCAACTGGTGGTGGAGACCGACGCCCCCTACCTCACCCCGGAGCCGGAAAGGCGCAGGCACCGCCGCAACGAACCGGCGTTTGTGCGGTCCGTTCTGATCAAAATCGCCGAAGTCCGCGGCGAGGACCCGGAGGAGCTGGGCCGCAGGGTGTTCGAGAATACCTGCCGACTTTACCGGATCGAGACCCTTGTTTAAGGCCGCTGCTTCCTGCTAATATGGGAACCCGCTGGCCGTTTGACCCTCACGTGAAGGAGAGTGACCCATGAAATCGAACTGGAAGCGCTCTGCAATTCTGGTTCTGGTCATCAGCGCCCTTGCCGGCATCGCCGATGCCGTGGCGGCTGAAAAAAGCGAAAATGCGAAACGCCTGGTGACCGGCGTTGAGGACCAGGTGGCCGTCGCTTTGACCATCTACAACGTCAACCTCGGGTTGGTGAAGGACCAGCGGCAGGCGACGCTCCCCGCGGGCACCTTTGAACTGGGGTTCATGGACGTGGCCTCCCAGATCATCCCCGCCAGCGTGCAGGTCAGGTCACTCGCCGGCCCGTCGAGCCTGCGCGTCCTCGAGCAGAGATACGAATACGATCTGCTCAACCCGCAGCGGCTCCTTGAAAAATACGTCGGCAAGGAGGTCAAACTTTACACCGAAAACCAATACACCGAGCGGGATGAGACCGTGACGGCCACTCTGCTGTCCATTGACGGCGGCCCTGTTTTCAAAGTCGACGAGGATATCACCTTCGGCCACCCCGGGCGGATCCTGTTCCCCAAGGTGCCCGACAGCCTGGCCTCCAAGCCCACGCTGGTGTGGCTGCTCGAAAACAGCCTGACCAAACCCCAGCGGATCGAGGCCACCTACCTCACCAACGCCATCAACTGGCGCGCCGACTATGTGCTGACGCTCAACGCACGCGATGACCGCGCCGATCTTTCGGGATGGGTCACCATCGACAACAAGAGCGGGGCCGTCTACTCCAACGCCACCTTGAAGCTGGTGGCCGGGGACGTCAACCGCGTGCGGGACGAGCAGGAACTTCGCACACGGATTCTCGCCAAAGAAGCCGCCGCGCCCAAGGCGGCGCCCCAGTTCAAGGAGGAGGAATTTTTCGAATACCACATTTACACGCTGCAACGACCGTCCACCCTCAAGAACAACCAGACCAAGCAGATCAGTCTCGTCACCGCCGACCAAGTACCCGTCAAGAAGGAGCTCGTCTATTTCGGTGCGCGCCAGTATTACCAAAGCCGCTACGGCGAGGCGGTCTCAAACCAGAAAATCAATGTGATCGTCGAAATCCAGAACAAGAAAGAAAACAACCTCGGCATCCCCCTGCCCAAAGGCGTGGTCCGCGTCTACAAACAGGATGCGGAGGGCAGCCTGCAGTTTGTCGGCGAGGATTCCATCGACCACACCCCGAAGGACGAAAAAATCCGGATCAAGATGGGAAACGCTTTTGACGTGGTGGGCGGCCGCAAACAGACGGACTGGAAGAAACTAACCGCGGACACCTACGAAGCCGCTTTCGAGATCTCCGTCCGAAATCACAAGAAAGAAGACGTGGTCGTAAAAGTCGTGGAACCCATCCCCGGCGCCTGGACCATGATCGGTTCTTCCCACGAGTACAAGAAAACCAATGCCCACATGGCCGAATTCATGCTGACGGTCCCCAAGGACAAGGAAGTAAAAATGACCTACAGCGTCAAGATGCGGTTCTGATGACAAAAAAGTGCAGGCGCCCTCTCTATTCGTGAAAAAAGCCGATGGGCATGTCACGCGAGTTTCCCGCATCGGATTAACCTTCGGAATATCAAAGTCAAGCCAGAAACCGCCGATGGCTTCTCGCAAGGCACGAAGATGTGGACGAAGTGATGACCTTTATAGAGTGTTACCAAACGCAAAGTTACATCGCGGCTCAAAGGTGGCTGGTAACGCCATGGTGGGCACGGAGCGTATGGGGCTGGCAATGGGGGCGGAATTCATGTACGTCTTGGCAACGTTGAAGATTCCCAACATGCAACTCGCG
>JBFYWS010000204.1:0-3330 GCA_041310935.1 Desulfobacteraceae bacterium
GGGTGGCGCACATTGATTGCGCATCAGTGCCAGCAAGGGCGACACGATCAAGGTCGGCCCCTGCCCCCGGTCGCGCAAAACCCGTGTGCTGATAAAGTAGATCAGGCTCTTTTCCCATAGCGGACTCATCGCCCCCTGCCGATCAACTCCAGCCACTCCGGCTCGGTCAGAACGGTCAGCCCCAGTTCCCTGGCCTTCTTCTCCTTGGAACCTGCGCCCGGCCCGGCCACCACGTAATCCGTCTTCTGCGACACCGCTCCGGCGACATTCGCGCCCAGGGCCTCGGCCTGCGCCTTGGCCTCGCTACGGCTCATGGCCTGAAGGCTGCCGGTAAACACGACCGTTTTCCCGGCAACGGGCGATGCCGTGGAGGTGCGCTCGAAGTCCGTCACCGTGACCAGCGGCGCCTGCCCGTCACGCGGCAGGCTCAAGGCGTCCAGGACCTCCCGGTTGTGAGGCTCGGCTACGAATCCAAGTATGTCGTCCACCATGCTGGCACCAATGCCGCTGATCGAGAGCAGCTCGGCGCGGGCTTCAGCATCCGGATCCTGGGCCGCGTCCATGCCCGCGCGCCAGTGAGATAGGGACAGGTAATGCTTGGCCAGCAGGCGTGCGGTCGCCTGCCCGACCTGGTGAATACCCAGCGCGTAAATAAAGCGGTCCAGCGGGATCGTGCGGGTGCGCTGGATGGCGTCGAACAACTTGCGCGCCGACTTCTCCCCCCACCCGTCCCATTCGCGTAGCGGCGGCAGCTCCCGGCCGTCGCGCGCCTCCAGGGTGAAGATGTCCACCGGGGTCTTGATCAGTCCCTGGCTGTGGAATGTCTCGATGTTCTTCTCGCCCAGCCCTTCGATGTCGAACGCATCCCGGGACGCAAAGTGTTTGAGCCGCTCGACGACCTGTGCGGCGCAGACCAGACCGCCGGTGCAAACCATATCGACCTGCCCTTCTTCCCGGATGAGCCGGCTGCCGCACACCGGGCACTGCTCCGGAAATCGATAGGGCGCGCTCTCCGCCGGCCGCTTCTCCGGCACGGCCTCGACCACCTGCGGGATCACGTCGCCCGCGCGCTGGATGATCACGGTGTCGCCGATCCGGATCTCCTTGCGTGCGATCTCATCCGCATTGTGCAAGGTCGCCCGCTTCACCAGCACACCGCCGACGTTGATCGGCCGCAGATGCGCAACCGGTGTGATCTTGCCGGAGCGCCCGACCTGGCACTGGATATCCTCGATAACGGTCACGGCACGCTCGGGGGCAAACTTCCAGGCAATCGCCCAGCGGGGCGAACGGCTCGCGCGGCCGAGCCGGATTTGCCAATCCAACCGGTCGACCTTGAGCACCGTGCCGTCGATGCTGAAGCCCAGGCCGGAGCGCTTCTGTTCGATGTCGTTGTAGTAGGCGCTCAGCTCGCCGATGTCCGCGTCAACGATCGTTACCCCCCGGGACGGTTCGTTCGGCTGAAACCCCCAGCGTTTGATCTTGCCGAGTGCTTCGGATTGCGTCTTCGCAAACGGCTCCGAAATCTCGCCCCAGCCGTGTGCGGTAAACCGCAGCGGTCGTGCGGCGGTGATGGCAGAGTCCAGCTGCCGCAGGCTGCCGGCCGCGGCATTCCGCGGATTGGCAAACCGCTTTGCCCCGGCTGCCTCCTGCTGCGCATTGAGATTCAGGAAGTCCACATCGGTCATGTAGACCTCGCCGCGCACCTCCAGGACCTCCGGCCAGCCCCCGCCCTTCAATGTGCGGGGAACATCCGTGATGGTCATGACGTTGGCGGTCACATCCTCGCCTTCGACCCCGTTGCCGCGCGTGGCGGCCCCCACCAATTTGCCCTGCTCGTAACGGAGCGAGCAGGAGAGGCCATCGATCTTGGGCTCGCAGAGGATTTCAATCGCCACCTCCGGATCCTTCAGCTCGCGCAGGAAATTCCGGATGCTGTCGAGCCAGTCGAAAACGTCTTCGGCCGTGAACGCATTGTCGAGGGAGAGCATCGGCACACGGTGCGGCACTTTTTTGAAACCGGCGGCGGGCGCCGCGCCGACCTTTCGCGAAGGGCTTTCGGGTAGAATGAGCTCTGAAAAACGCGCCTCGATGGCGGCGTTGCGCTTCCGAAGCGCATCATACTCCGCGTCGCTGATCTCGGGCGCATCCCTGTCGTGATACAACCGGTCATGGTGAGCGATCAGTTCCGCCAGTTCTTTCAGTTCCGACCGGGCGTCGGACTCGCTCAAACGCTCTACCGGTATTTCGAATAACGCCGTGCGATTCTGTGCCATGTTCTTACCTGAAACCGTTTTGACGAGCAGATATCCGGACCAGCCGATGGTGATGGTACGGACTCTGAAACATAGTGCTAAACTATAGTGTAGTTAGGGGTTGTAGTGCAATACCCGTCCTGCCCGCAATGCGTTTTCAGGTGACTATTACGCCATTTTATTGTATCCAGTGTCCGGAGTGGATGAAATTTTAAACTGCGGAAGAGAGCTCCAAACCACCGGAGTTCTCTCTGCCGAAGGGGAGGTGTGAGAACGATGCCAGTCCGATGGGCGAAAAAAATTGATTTGCTGAGTGAGTCGATGACCGTTGCCGTCTCTGACCGGGCGCGCGAACTGCAGCAGCGCGGCGTCAAGGTCGTCAACCTGGGTGGCGGGGACCCTGATTTCAACACGCCGCCCCACATTGTCGAGGCGGCCGTCAAAGCGATGAACCAAGGCCTTACCCACTATGTCGCCAGCAAGGGAATCCCCGAACTTCGCAAAGCGATCACGGGGAAGCTCCAGCGTGACAATCACGTGGCGTATGACCCCGACACCGAAGTCATCGTCACCGCCAGCGGGAAGCTCGCGCTCTATATGACCCTGGCAACCATGATCGAGCCGGGCGACGAGGTTCTCTATTTCGATCCGGCCTGGGTGAGCTACGAACCCATGATTCGGATGCTGGGCGGGATACCGGTGGATGTCCCCCTGCGTCCGGAGGACAACTTTTTATTGGATGGCGATGTGCTGAAGAGCCGGATCACGCCGCGAACCAAGGCGATGATCCTGAATTCGCCGAACAACCCGACCGGACGTGTCCTGACGCGAGACGAACTCAACGTCGTCGCCCGCTCGGCCCAGGAGCACGGCTTCTGGGTGCTGAGCGACGAGATCTACGAACACATCATCTATGATAAGAGGCAGCATATCAGCCTCGCCGCGCTGCCGGGGATGCGCGATCTCACCGTGACCATCAACGGCATGTCCAAGGCCTACGCCATGACCGGATGGCGCCTGGGCTACCTCGGGGCGCCGGCCCCTCTGTGCGAACAGATCCTCAAGGTCCAGCAGC
>JBFYWS010000296.1:0-4227 GCA_041310935.1 Desulfobacteraceae bacterium
AAAGGATCTCGGGCCGGGTGATGTCGCCGCGCACCACCCGGGTGTCCGCCCGGTAGGCGAAGGGCGTGGTGCCGCCGGCATCGGAGATGGCGTCGATCAGCCGCATTTCAGGTCCGCTTAAGGTGTAGGCCCCCGGTTTCTGAACTTCGCCGAACACATACACCCGGTTGGTATCCTTTGACAGGGTCTGCAGGTAGAGCAGGTCCCCGTCGTTCAGCACCAGGTCCTGGGTGAGATCCCCCTGGATGATCGCCTTGTAGAGGTTCAGCGAAACGGTCTCTCCGTCCTTGCGCCGGATGCGGACCGATTTCAGGTCCGCTCCCTCGGACGGCCCCCCCGCCACCGTGATCATTTCGAGCGCGGTGGTTTTCCCTTGCAGCTTGTACTCGCCCGCCCCGGACCCGGAGACACCCGTCCGGCCGAACGCGCCGAGCAGTTTCACCGACTTGCTCTTGTGCTGCTTGACGAGCACGTCGAGCCGCGGCTTTTTCAGGTACTGCTCGAGCCGCGCCGTCAGCACCGCGTCGAGTTCGCTCGCCGTCAAGCCGTTCACCGGCAGGTTCTCGGCCAGGCCGAAGGAAATCCGCCCGTCCGGCCGCACCAGGACCTCCTGGCGCACCGCCGTGCTGCCCTCCCAGAGGGCAATCTCCAGGATGTCGCCGGCCCCGATTTTGTATTCGGCCGCACCGTTGACGACTTTGAACACGTCGTTCTCGCGCAAGCCGGCGGCCCCGGGCCGCGGCTCGGCCACGACCGCGGCGGAATTCACCACGGCGGGCGCCCCGGCACCGGCCGCCCGGCCGGCCCACAGGGTGACGCCCTCGCCGAAGTTAGCCGCGCAAATGTCCGGCCGGCCGTCCCGGTTCAGGTCCGCCGCCGCCAAGCCGTAAAAGGTGCCGGTGCGGGGGAACATGTCGGCAATCGGCTTCCACCCCTTCCCGGCCTGGTTCAACCAGACCTGCACCCCTTTGTAGTCCAGGGAGCCGGCGACGATGTCCGGCCGGCCGTCACCGTCCACATCCACCGGCAGCGCCTGCCAGAAACTGGCCTCCTCGTGCGGGGCCGCCAGCGCCTGGCTGGCACCGGCATCGGCAGCAGCGCCTTCCGTAGAACCGTTTTTTGAAATGAATTCTTCCGTGAAACCGCCCTGGCCGTCGCCGACAAACAGCCGCACACCCGTTTTGTAGGTGCCGGCGGTCAGGTCCAGCCGCCCGTCGCCGTTGATGTCCGCGACATGCAGACCGTAATAATTCCCCCGGCTGACCGGCGCCAGCGCCGTCCACCCACCCGCGGGGTTCCCCAACCAGACTCGCAGGGCACCGCGCATGCCCCAGCCCGCTCCGGCGATATCCAGCCGGCCGTCCCCGTTGAAATCGGCAACGGCCACATCCATATAAATGCCGGTGACGGTCGGGGCAGGGCCCGCCACCCACGTCCCCTGGCCGGTGCCCAGCCAAACCTGGATGCCGCCCTGGAGCTCTGAGGACGCGTTGGCGGCCACGATGTCGACGTGGCCATCGCCGTTGATGTCCGCGGCCCGGAGGCCCTCGTACGTGTTGATTTCGATCGGACCCTTGCCGGGCTTCCAGCGCCGGCCACCCTGGTTGAGCATGATCCGGACCCCGGAGGACTGGCGTTGAACACTGTAAATGATGTCGGTTAGCCCGTCTTCGTTCACGTCGGCCAGCGCCACGGAGCGCACATCCCCCTCCACCGTCAGGGTCTGGGTCTCGACCAGGCCGCCGGCCCCGTCGCCATAGCTGATGGTGATCGCGCCGGGCTCTCCGGCGCCGGCCACCACATCGAGGCTGCCGTTGTTGTCCAGGTCGGCAATCGCAACGGCCAGCGTTTTCGCCGCCGCGGACAGGCGGCCCGGCCGGGTGTGCGTCTCGACGGGAGCATAGACGGCGGACTGGGCGCAGCCGACGAGAGCCGTCGCGAGTGCGGCCAGGACGACCCCCCGTCGCATGCGCCCCGCGGCGGCGTTCATGCCGGAAACCCATTTGTGTCGCAGCCCTATTTGCATTCTCATTGTTCCATGTCCTGAATGGCATCCTGCACGATGCGGCTGTCCACCAGCCGGGCGTTTTGCATGACCCCGATCAGCAGCGCCCGGTCGCAGAGGTTGTTGATCCGCAGCGGGATGCCCCCGGTGACATCGTACAATAGATCGACCGCCGCGCGCGTGAAGATGCCGCGGGCGGCCCCGGCGCTCTTGAGCCGGAACAGCACGTAGCGCAGGGTGTTCGGCAGATCCAGCGGCTGCAGGTTGAACTTGACGGAGATCCGCTCCTTCAGCGGTTGCAGCTCGGAGATGTTCCGCAAAAGCGGCGGCTGGCCCAGCAGGATCAGGGTGATGAGAAACTCGTCATCCGTCTGGAAGTTGAGCAGCATCCGCAGTTCGTCCAGGGTCGCCCGGTTGCCGATCACGTGGGCCTCGTCGACGGCCAGCACGGTGCTGAACCCCGCGGCGGCATTGTCCACAAGAATTTTCTGGAGCTGGTCCAGCATCAGCGTCTTGGAGCCATTCCCCGCCGAACCGCCCAGCTTCAGCAGGATCGCCTTCAGCAGATCCTCCGGTGCCAGCGCCGGGTTGGAGATCATCTGGAACCGGACCCGCTCGCGGCTCAGGTGATTTGCCAGGGCCTTGATGACAGTGGTCTTGCCGCAGCCGACCTCGCCGGTCAGCATGGCCACCCCCTTGCGCTGCTCGATCACGTAGAGCAGCCGCCGGAGCGCCTCCTCGTGCTGAGGCGACCGGTAGAACGTGCTGCGGGAGGGCACGTTCCCGAAGGGTGTTTGTCTGAAGCCATAATGTCTCAGATACATGATGATACCATCGACCCGGAGCCGTCAGTGCGGCCGGCTCACAGAATGGGCTCTCCCACCGTGTCACAGTTGGCCTCGCAGGGCCCGCGCACGGCCGCAAGCCCCAGGCTGAGTTCCTTGATTTCCTTCTCCGGGACACACCGGACGATGTTCAACAACGGCGCCTCGGTGAGTGCCACGACCTGCTCCGCCAGCACCTTGCGCCGCTGAGAGTCGAAGAGGATCTGCAGCTTGGGCCGCATGGGCTGGTCCGGGTAGGCCTCGAGCACCTTGCCGAAAGCCTCCGAGTTCAGCTGCACGTAGCTGTCAACCGGGAACATCGTGAACACCCGCAGGAGCGATTTCATGTAGCGGCGCTGGAATTGGGTCTTGCAGCTCTTGAAAATATATTTCACCGCCTCGAAAAAGCTCAGCTTCTCGCGGTTGGGCCGCGTGTGGACCAGGGCCTCGTACATGTCGAGCAGCCCGATGATCTGGGCATACTCGTGGATCTCCTCGGCCTTGAGGCCCCGGGGGTGGCCGGAGCCGTCGATCCGCTCGTAGACCTGTGCGGCACACTCGGCGATGACCGCATGCTCCGGCCCGAGGCACTGCAGGATCTGGCTGGCGCTGTCGGGCCGCTCCTTGAGCGTCTTCAACTCCGCCGCGCTGAGCGCACCCTGCTTGTGGATGACCGGCTCCGGGATCAGGGCGAGGCCCACGTCGTGCAGCAGCCCGGCCAGCCCGATCTGCACCTGCCGGGCCGCGTCGAAGCCGAGATCCTGGGCCATCTTGACCGCGTAGACCGCCACGTTGACGCTGTGGTGAATGGGGAACTGACTCGGCTGATCGAGGTGCAGCGCTGTAACGAAGAGCTCGTCGCGGGCGGGGCACTCGGCGGCCATGCGCCGGACGATCCGCAGCGCGGGCTCCAGCGGAACGGCGCTGCGGTTGCGCACGGCGCCGAAGGTTTGCGTGAGGTAGCTGCCGGCCAGGGCATGGAGCGCCTTGCGGTCCGGGGCGGGCCGTGCCGTCGCGGCCGGAAATGCCGGCGCTGCGGGCGCGCGGCCGGCCGTCGCGGCCTGCGCCGCGGCGAGTCTCGAAAAACTCAACCGGTAGTCCTGCATCGGCTTGCCGGCGCCCGGCCGGGCCGATCCGGCGACAAGCTGCCGAACGGTTGCGGTATCCATGGTTTCTATGGTTGCTTCGCCTGTATCCATATACGAATTTCCGGTCTAAAATAGTTACTGCTCAGCTATCTGGAATCACCTTTAACTACGAAATGGGCGAAGTTTTGTGCGATCACACATGGGTTGCCCCAAAGGCCTTCGGTCTTCAGTTTTCAGCCTATCTACCTGCGCAGTTGCTCCGCTTATTCGTTAACATCGCCCGAATTGAAAAAAACTTTAACCAGAACTG
>JBFYWS010000346.1:0-5106 GCA_041310935.1 Desulfobacteraceae bacterium
GTGGTATTGCGCCTGGCGCTTCACGCTGAAACCGGTTTGAAAGACGCATCTGGCGCTCAGTGGTCCCACCGATGGCCGGATTGTCCTGCGGCCTGAAATTCTCGCGGACTGTCGTGGACGCTCCGCTTTAAGTACGCGGGACACTTTGTCCTTGCGGCGTGATCTGAGCCTTTTAAGCCGGTTTCAGGTTGCCGGTGATTGATACACTGCAGCCGCCAAGACCTGATCTGGCTTGAACCAACTCCGCAATTTCCCAAACCGGCACCGTTGTTCTGCTAAACTCAACTCCCTTCTACCTGGATCAAGATTCGTTGCACGGAGTCCAAACTTGGAACTACCCGGGATTTGTTTGATTTCTATTGTCTATTGCAACGTTGGCGAGGCAGAGGATGTCATCCGACAAATCACATAATGGTGCAACCTTTACTTCACCTTGAAGCTTCCTGATCCGAACACCTCACCGTTTGCGCCCACAACTTCAACCGTCCAATCGCCGGGGCTGACATTCTTGACGCTCCAGTAGCGGCCCGAGGAATAGTTTAACGTCAAAGGCACATCGAGGAGTTTCCGGCCGGCGTTGTACCAGACATGGTTGACAGCTGCCGGCAGGGTCTTGACTGATAGCTTGGTCCAGCAGAAGACCTGAGTAACGGAGGCTTCGAATTCCTTGGCTGCGCCGACCGGATCCCTGGATTCGACGCTCCGGGCAAAGACAATGCTGTCCACGGAGACCGGTGATTCAGCCGAGGCGGCCGACGACGGCGGAGGAAGGAGGAATACACCGAAAACAAAGAGAACTGCGGCAGCGCATCGTGAGAGACATTTCATGCGACCTCCTGTTGGTTTGCCGGCCCGCGAAAGAAAAAATTGTCCACGTGCTCATCAGGCCGAAATTTTATTATATCTTATCATTACGTTGCTCACGGTAGCAACCACGGAAAGAATACGGGTAGCTCAAGTTCTGGTTGTTACGCCATGGACGAAAGGTCGACGTGAATCTGAGAAATTCTCTTGACAATGCAAAGATGCTGCCCATAAAATGTTAGTCAGCGTTGACTACATATTATTTTATTACAATCTGGGAGCCATTTATCGGATCAGTGCATGATGAATGAGACGACAAACGAAATGCGGTACAATCCGGTCACAGGAGAATGGGTAATCTATGCCACCGCTCGGCAGGCCAGACCGGATGAGATGCGGCCCCAACCAGGGTTTGGTTCGCCAGCCTTCAGCTATGAGCCGTCCTGCCCCTTTTGCCCGGGCAACGAACACATGCTGCCCGGGATCCTTCTGGAACTGGGAAACGATGACGGTGGTTGGAAGGTGCGGGTGGTGCCGAACCGCTATCCCGCACTGACTCCGGGAGGAGACAGCACCGAAACCCACCATGGACTTTACCGGGTCATGAAAGGGATCGGACACCACGAGGTCATCATCGAGTCTCAGTACCATGACCGCCCGATCGGTTCGTTTTCACCGGCCGAGGCGAAATTCGTGATCGAGGCCTATCATCGGCGATATCGCGACTTGGCGGCAAGCCCCGGGATTCGGACGGTGGTTGTCTTTCGAAACCATGGCGCCAAGGCGGGGACATCCCTTGCTCATCCGCACTCTCAAATTATCGCCACCGGTCTGGTCCCTCAGTCAATACGGACCCGTCTGCGGCAGGCCCTTTCTCACCTAAAGACTTCGAGCCGATGCCTGTTTTGTCACATTTTAGAACATGAGGCCCACGATGGGCGGCGGATGCTCTTTCAGAATGACCATTTTGTCAGTTTCGTACCTTACGCAGCTGAAGCCCCCTGCGAGATATGGATTGTGCCCAAGACTCACCGCGCCAATTTCGGGGACATTACGGATGATGAAAAGACCGGTTTGGCTGGAGCGCTTCAGTCGGCGATTGCACTTATCCGCGAGAAGTTAAATGATCCGGACTACAACTTCGTCATCCATTCTGCATCTTTTGCCGATGCAATTGAAGCACCCGCGTGGCACTGGCATGTTCAAATCCAGCCGCGCCTGACCACCCCCGCAGGGTTCGAGATGGGATCAGGGATCCGCATCAATCCGTCGCTGCCGGAGGCGGATGCCGCTTTTCTCAAGGGGTAGGTTGTGACCCCCGGGCAGGGCATAATGCCCAAACCATCAGACGAGCATGTAGTTCTCCGTTGAACATGTTCCTTGGCCCTGTCGCTCGTTATTCAGTCGGGAGGTGCCTGCATGAATGCCAAAGAATTGAGAGCTTTCATCGCCCAGTTCGCAGCCAGCGCCAAAATCGTCGTAGTTTCCAACCGCGAGCCCTGGGTGCACGAGCGGGTCGCCGGCGAAATAAAGGCGGTCCGACCGGCCAGCGGGATGGTTGTCGGGTTGGAGCCGGTTGTACGCGCTGCGGAAGGGGTCTGGATCGCCCACGGATCCGGTTCCGCCGACCGCCACGTCTCGGATGAAAAGGGTCGGATCCAGATGCCGCCGGGGAATCCGCAGTACACCCTGCGCCGGGTTTGGCTCAGCCGCAAAGAAGAGGCCGGATACTACTACGGGGTCTCCAACCGGGCGCTCTGGCCCCTGTGCCACATTGTCTACACCCGGCCTCAATTTTCCAGAGAGGATTGGGAGATTTACCGCAGCGTCAACCGGCGCTTCTGTGATACCGTCCTTGAGGAAATTGGCTCTGAAGAGGCCATCGTCTTCATTCAGGACTATCATCTGGCACTGCTGCCACGCATGCTTAAAACCGCCCGGCCCGATTTGAAGCTGATTCAGTTCTGGCACATTCCCTGGCCGAACCGCGAGGCATTTCGCATTCTGCCGTGGGGTGAGGAACTTCTCGACGGGCTTCTCGGAAACGATGTGCTGGGGTTCCACATCCAATACCACTGCAACAACTTCTTGGAAACTGTCGCTTCGGCCGTCGAAGCCAAGATCGACTATGAGCACTTCCGAATATTTCGCGGAGGGCGGCCGACCTATGTGAGACCTTTTCCCATCAGTGTCGATTTCAATCAAATCGGCCGCGACGCAGAAGCCCCGGAAGTTAAGCAAATGACGGAGAACTTTCGCCGCGAGTTGGGGGAAAGTGCGGTCGGGACCCGCTTGTTTGTAGGGGCCGACCGCATCGATTACACAAAGGGCATTCCCGAGCGACTGATGGCGTTTGACCTCCTGCTCAAGCGCCACCCTGAGCTGCTTACCAAAGTCACTCTGATCCAGCTGGCCGCCCCTAGCCGCACCCATGTGAAGGAGTACCGGGACCTTAATGATGCACTGGACGATATGGTGGATGAGATCAACTGGCGGCACCAGACGGAGGATTGGTATCCGGTTCACTTCCTGCGCGCGCATCACGGCTACCATGCCGTATTGGCAGCCTACCGTATGGCGGATGTTCTTATGGTCACCTCGCTGCACGACGGTATGAACCTCGTCGCCAAGGAGTTCATCGCTTCACGAACGGACGGCGACGGAGTGATAGTGCTGTCGAATTACACCGGTTGCGCGCGTGAACTGGATGACGCCTTGCTGGTCAACCCATTCGATCTCGATCAGCTGGCGGACGTCCTATACGAGGCATATCGGATGCCGGACGAGGATCGTCGGCAACGCATGGCCCGGCTGCGGGGAAAAGTCGGGAACCACAGTGTTTTCGACTGGGCCGCGCAAATTTTTGGGGAAACGTACAAATGCCTGAAATTGGAATCTCCCCCGACCTGAGCCTGTGGATGTTTGATTTCGACGGGACATTGTCTCTGCTTGTGGCCGACCGTACAGCCGCAAGACTGGAATCAACTTGCCGCGATATGCTCCACCAATTAGCGACGGTGCAGGGCTTTCACTGCGCCGTAATATCCAGCCGATTACTGTCAGATTTGGAGGATCGTGTGGATGTTCCAGGCATCTTTCTGGGCGGTGGAAGCGGCCTCGAATGGAGGCTGCCCGACGGTCGATTGCAAGTGCCGGGGGCCGACCGGAGGGATGCAATTCGAAAGGTCCGGAAAACGCTGATTCCTGAAATCATGGAGTGGGGCCTCCTGCCCGGAGTGGAAATCGAAGACAAGCAATGGTCGGTTGCCATCCATATCCGGCGGGCAACTCAGCAGGCTCAGCGGGCCCTGGTCACTCTTATCGATCATTGGCAACAATCGCGGAAGGTTTCAGTGTTCAGAGGCCCTGAGGTGCTCGAGGTTGCGCTTTTGCCGGAGGTGGACAAGTCCTTGGGTGTCCGAGCCTTTTGTGATCTTGTAAACTGGACTTCGGCGGCGGGCCGGCTGGTCTACGCCGGAGATGACGAAAACGATGCGGTGGCTATGCAGTTGGTGCGGGACTGGGGAGGCACTATCGTCACGGTTGGCGAAAAAGCCATCGTGCCGGGCTCCGACGTCGTTTCGAGCCCGATGGAACTCGCCAAGAGAATCAGCATATTGGTCGCTTCGGGGATGACGCAAAAATAAAAAATGAGGATGTGGACGATGTCCGGGTTCGAAATCAAAGACTGTGTTCTTCTGAGCCTCATGAGCGGCATGCCGCCGGCCTTCAATCTGCGGGAGCTACGAGACCGAATTGCAGCCTGCAGCCAGGACGTGCTGTACCATCACTTCTGCGAAACCACATTGGTGGCCTCCTTTGACTATCCCGACTACCGCAATGACTTTGCCGTTTGGGCGAGCAAGCGTCTCGGCGACAAGGTGCTCGCAGAGCGGCTGGGCATCATTGACCCTTATTCCCGCAGTTCACTGGAGGATTTGCGGGGGGAGGTGCTGGACATCATCGATGAGCGACTCAGCGAACAGACAATGGTTTCCTGGGCTAGGATGGGACATGAGTTCTATTTTATGAAGGCGACCACTATTATCTTTGATACGGGTGAACGAATTCATCAACCTGAGGAACTCCTGCCCGCGATTCGTCGCATGTCAAACGGCAGCATTTATTTTCATTTTCTGGAGGCTCGCCGGCGGCCTCCGGTCGGCGCTGACGACTTCGCGGCATGGCTGGTTGCCTTTGGGCCAGAATGGCAGCCGTATGTCGAGGCCTTAAGTGGGTTGGACTTTTACTTCAGTACTCTTTCCCAACTCAAAAGGCAGCTTATTGAATTGTTCGAAAATC
>JBFYWS010000357.1:0-4998 GCA_041310935.1 Desulfobacteraceae bacterium
CCACCGCCCCCCAGCACCGCATAAAGCCTGACCTGATTGGACAGCTGGATCAGGTGGGTCAAAATCAACCCCTGTTGGGCGATATAGAGGCCCCGTTGCGCGTCGAGCACATTGAGGTAGATGTCGATCCCTTTTTCATAACGCACGGTCGCGAGCCGAAACGCCGCCCGGGTGGCATCCACCAGCGATTGCTGGGCCTGCACCTGGTCCCCGATGGTCCCGTAGCGCGCCAGCGCATCCGCCACATCCCGGAAAGCCCCCTGGATCGCCCCCTCGTAGCTGGTGACGGCCAGTTCCTGGTCCACCTCGGTCGCTTTCAAGGCCGCCCACGTGCGCGCATCGAAAATAGGCATTGTGATCTGGGGGTTGAATTTCCAGGCGAACGACCCCGGCTGGAAGAGATCGGACAGATCGCCGCTCGCGGTGCCGACCGTACCCGTGAGCGTTATCCGCGGGAAAAAGGCGGCCCGTGCGGCCCCGATGTTGGCGTTGGCGGCCTTCAGTAGGCTTTCGGCCTGCAGGACATCGGGGCGGCGCAGCAGCACCTCGGAGGGCATCCCGGGGGCCAGCTCCGGTAGCGGCGTGACGGCGTCCAGACCCTCGGGCAGCCGCGCGGCATCGACCGGCGAGCCGACCAGCAGGTTCAACGCGTTTTCGTCCCGTGCCACCTGCTCCGTGAACCGGATGACGTCGACGCGGGCGCTCTCCACGCGGGTCTGGCTCTGGCGCAGGTCCAGCGCGGACACGATCCCAACCTCGAAACGTCGCCGGATCAGGTTGAAAGCGGCCAGCTGGGTCTCGAGGGTGGACTGGGACAACTTCAGGCTGTCTCGGTCCGCGGCCAGCGCCAGGTACGCGTTCGCGATTTCCGAGATCAGCAGGATCTGCGCCCCGCGGCGCGCCTGTTCGGTCGCGAAGTACTGTTCCAGCGCGCTCTGCGCGAGGCTGCGGATGCGCCCGAAAAAGTCGATCTCCCAGGAGGTGACGCCGACCTCGGCACGGTACTGTTTCACCGTGTACGATCGGCCGTCCCCGTTGATCGTCCCGGGCACACGCTCGTCGAGCAGCCGGCCGGATGCATCGACCGCCGGCAGGATCTCGGCCTGCTGAATGCGGTACAGCGCGCGCGCCCGTTCGACGTTCAAGGTCGCCGCGCGCAGGTCGCGGTTGTTCCGGAGGCCGGTTTCGATCAAGGTCTGCAGCCGCGGGTCGGTGAAGTAATCGCGCCACCCCAGGTCGGCCGCGAGCGGTGCCTCCGCCGGGGTTTCCGGCTGGCGGTAGGCGGGGCCGGACGGCCATTGGGTCGAAACCGGCGGCTCCGGTTTAGAGTACTCGGGGATCAGCGTGCACCCGAAGACCCCTAGCGCAGCGAGGACCAGCAGCGATGCGGCTTTCCGGATCATGTCAGCGCGCCTCCGAAGGGCTGTCGGGGTTCGCCGGGCGCACGGCCTTCTTGCGGCCGAACAGCCGGACCACCACCACGTAGAAGAGCGGGATGAAGGGAGTGGCGAGGAACGTGGCGGCCACCATCCCGCCCAGGACGCCGGTGCCGATGGCGGTTTGCGCGCCCGCGCCGGCCCCGCTCGCCACGGCCAGCGGCAGGACGCCGAACCCGAACGCCAGCGAGGTCATCACGATCGGGCGGACCCGCAGCTTCGCGCCTTCGAGCGTCGCCTCGACCAGCTCCCCGCCGGCCTTCACTTTGGCCATGGCGAACTGGACGATCAGGATGGCGTTTTTCGTGGTCAGCCCCAACACCGTGAGGAGCCCGATCTGGAAGTAGACGTCGTTGGGGAACCCCCTCAGCGAGGAGGCGACAACGCCGCCGATCACCCCCAGGGGCAGCGTGAGCAGGACTGAAATCGGGACGGTCCAGCTCTCGTACAGCGCGGCCAGGCAGAGGAAGATCACGACGATGGAAAACGCGTACAGCAGCGGCGCCTGGGATTTGGCCATGCGCTCCTGGTAGGAGAGACCGGTCCAGTCGAAACCGAACCCCCGCGGCAGCTGCGAGGCGATCTCCTCCATGGCCTGCATCGCCTCCCCCGAGCTCCGCCCCGGCGGCGGGCCGCCCCAGATGTTCAGGGACGGGAAGCTGTTGAACCGCTCGAGCCGCGGCGAGCCTTGGAACCAGTGGCCGGAGGCGAAAGCGGCAAACGGGGTCATCGTCCCGCGATCGTTCCGGACGTAGAGCCGGTCCAGGTCCTGGGGGAGCATCCGGTACGGGGCGTCCGCCTGGGCATACACCCGCTTGACCCGCCCGCCCTGGATGAAGTCGTTCACGTAGGCCCCGCCGAACGCGGCCGAGATGGTCGTGTGGATCGAGTCGATCGGGACCCCCAGCGCACCCGCCTTGGCCCAATCCACGTCGATCCGATACTGCGAGACGTCCTCGAGACCGTTGGGGCGCACCCGGATCAGCCGCGGGTCCTGCGCCGCCTGGGCGAGCAGTTGGTTGCGGGCGGCCATCAGGGCCGCGTGCCCGACACCGGCGCGGTCCTGCAGCTGGAAGTCGAAGCCGCCCGACTGCCCGAGCTCCATGACGGCCGGGGGCGGGAACGCGAACACCCGGGCGTTGCGCACCTTGGAGAACTTCGCGAGGGCGCGCTTCAGCAGCGCATCGACTTTCAACTCCGCCGACTGGCGCAGCTCCCAGTCCTTGAGCTTGACGAACGAGAGCCCCACGTTCTGGCCGGTCCCCGAAAAGCTCCGGCCCGCCAGGGTGAAGCAGGTCGCCACCGCCTCTTTTTCGTCTTCCATGAAGTGACTGCGCACCTGCTCCATGACGCGGTCGGTCTGCTCCAGCGTCGAACCGGTGGGCAGCGTCACCTGCACGAAGAGGATGCCCTGATCCTCGCTGGGGAGGTATGCCGTGGGCATGCGCTGGAAGAGGTAGCCCAGGGCCGCCACGAGCAGGACGTAGATGACCAGGTAGCGCAGCTTCTTCGCGATGACGTGCCCGGAGACATTGACGTACTGCCTCCGGGCGCGCCGGAACACCCGGTCGAACCAACGGAAGAAGGGGCGGAACAGGACGAAGCCGCCCTCGGCGGCCTCGTGCCCCTTCGCCACCGGCTTTAGCAGCGAGGCGCACAGGACCGGGGTCAGGATCAGGGCGACAACGACGGACAGGAGCATGGCGGCGATGACCGTCACGGAGAACTGCCGGTAGATGACGCCGGTGGAACCGCTGAAGAACGCCATCGGTCCGAAGACGGCCGAGAGAACGAGCCCGATGCCGATCAAGGCGCTCGTGATCTCGTCCATGGACTTGCGCGTGGCCTCCCGGGGGGAGAGTCCCTCCTCGGACATGACGCGCTCGACGTTTTCGACCACGACGATGGCGTCGTCCACCAGCAGGCCGATCGCGAGCACCATCGCGAACATGGTCAGCATGTTGATGGAGAACCCGAACAGCCCCAGGACCGCGAAGGTCCCCAAGATGACGACCGGCACGGCCAGCGTCGGGATCAGCGTCGCCCGGATGTTCCCGAGGAAGAGGTACATCACCAGGAACACCAGCAGGACCGCTTCGAACAGGGTCTTGACGACTTCCTTGATCGCCTCCTTAACGAACGGGGTCGTGTCGTTGGGGTAGATGGCCTTCATCCCGGGCGGGAAGTATTTCGAGAGCTCCTCCATCTTCGCCTTGATGGCGTCGGCGGTGGCGAGCGCATTGGCGCCCGGGGCCTGGCGCACGGCGAGCGCGGCCGACGGCTTGCCGTTGGTCCGCGTCCGGCTCCCGTAGCGCTCGGTGCCGAGCTCGGTCCGACCGACGTCGCGCACGCGCACGATCGACCCGTCGGGGTTGGTCCGCAGCGGGATCGCGGCGAACTCCTCGGGGGTCTTGAGCAGGTTCTGGACGATGATCGAGGCGTTCAGCCGCTGGCCCTCGACGGCCGGCGCGCCGCCGAACTGCCCGGCGGAGATCTCGACGTTGTAGGCTTTCAATCGGCGGACGACGTCCTCCACCGTCATGCGGTAATCGGTCAGCCGGTCCGGGTTCAGCCAGACCCGCATCGAGTACTGGGAGGAGAAGACCTCGACCTCGCCCACGCCCGGCACGCGAGCCAGCACCTGCTGGATGCTGGACTGGGCGTAGTCCCCCAGGTCGTAGTCGTCCATGCTGCCGTCTTCCGAGACCAGCCCGACGATGATGAGCCAGTTCCGGGTCGACTTGCTGACCTTGACCCCCTGCGTCTGGACCACCTCCGGCAGGCTCGCCATGGCGAGCTGGAGCTTGTTCTGCACCTGGGCCCAGGCGAGGTCCGGGTCGGTCCCGGGCGCGAAGGTGAGCTCGATCCGGCCGGCGCCGGAGGCATCGCTCGTGGCCGACATGTACAGCAGCTTGTCGAACCCGGTCATCTTCTGTTCGATGATCTGGACCACGCTGTTTTCGACCGTCTCGGCCGACGCACCCGGGTAGAAGGCGTCGATCGCGATCGAGGGCGGCGCGATGGGCGGGTACTGAGAGACGGGCAGGTGGTAGATGGCCAGCCCGCCGGCCAGCATCATGATGATGGCGATGACCCACGCAAATACCGGGCGGTCCAGGAAAAACTTCGACAGCATCGTCTTCCTCCCCGATCAGTTCGCCGACGGCTGCGCGGCGGCCGTCTCTTTCGGCGGGCTCAAGGGTACCGCTTTCACGGAGGTCCCGGGCCGCACGTTCAGCATCCCCTCGACGATCACGCGGTCCCCCGCCGAGAGGCCGGACGAAACGAGCCAGGTGTTGCCGATGGTGCGGTTGAGCGTGAGCGGCCGTTGCTGAACCTTCCCGGACTCATCCACGACCCATGCGACGGGTTCCCCCTTGGGCGTTCGGATGATGCCCTGCTGGGGGGCCAGGATGGCCTGCTCCATCACGCCCTCCTGCACGACCGCGCGCAGGAACATCCCCGGCAGCAGCAGGTTTCGCTGATTCGGGACCACGATGCGCAGGGTGAACGACCCGGTCGTGGGGTCCACGGTGACGTCCCGGAACTGCAGGGTGCCTTC
>JBFYWS010000361.1:0-2708 GCA_041310935.1 Desulfobacteraceae bacterium
TCGACGGGCTGTCGCTCATTGCTGAAATGCGGCAGGCGCAGGTCCATACCCCGGTGATCATTCTGAGTGCCAAGCGTTCGGTCGGGGACCGGATCAAAGGGCTGCAGACGGGAAGCGACGATTACCTGGTAAAACCGTTTGTTTTCGCCGAGCTGCTGGCGCGGCTGCAGGCTTTGATTCGCCGATCGACGGGGACCGCAGACGCCGCCAGTCTGGCGATCGGCGATCTTTCCATGGATCTTCTCACGCGTGCGGTCGTTCGGTCCGGACAGAAGGTCGAGCTCCAGCCGCGTGAGTTCAGCCTGCTCGAATATCTCATGCGTCACGAGAACCGGGTCGTCTCCAAGACCATGATTCTGGAGCATATCTGGAATTACAACTTCGATCCGCAGACCAATGTGGTGGACGTCCTGGTGTGCCGCCTTCGAAACAAGGTGGACCGCGATTTTGATCAAAAATTGATCCACACCATCCGGGGAGTCGGTTATGTTATCAAGAAAGCTTAGGCAAATCCGGAAGACTCTCAGTTTCCGGTTGACCATCTGGTACGCGGCCATCTTCATTTTCAGCTCCCTGATACTTTTCGCGCTCACGTATTATCTGGTTTCCTCGACGATCAGGGCATATGACCAGAAAGTTGTTCAAGCGAAGATCAGCGAATACGCGCTCGTGGAGCGGACCGACGGGTTGCCGGCGCTCATCCGGAACATCCAACTGGAGCAGGAAAATAACCTGGAATCCGGCCTGCTCATTCGCCTGGCGGATTCCGACAACCGGACGCTCACGGAAACCATTCCCAGCCGATGGAAAGCGACTGATCTGAAAAAGATCGAAAACAGATCCGTCCCCGTGTCGGAGGAGCAGTGGCGATTTCCGGTTTCAAATGAGCACGGGGACGTGCTCGATGTTTTCAGCCGCCGTCTCTCGGACGGTTCGATTCTGCAGCTCGGCAAGAAGCCTCAAAAGCCGGGAAGACTCCTGGAGGGTTTCGGAGCCATTTTCGCAGGAATCATGATCCCGGTGGTTCTGGTCGGCATCACCGCCGGCTTGTTTCTCGCCCTCAGGGCGTTGCGCCCCATTCGTGGCCTGATTCAAACCGTGCGATGCATCGACGGGGGGAATTTGAATGCACGGGTACCCTCCAGCCAGTCGGGCGACGAACTTGACGAACTTGTCCAGCTTTTCAATGGAATGCTCGGAAGGATCGAGACTCTGGTTGGAGGCATGCGTGAGGCGCTGGACAACGTCGCCCACGATTTGCGCACCCCGGTCACCCGTCTGCGCAGCGGCATCGAAATGGCCCTTCAATCGGATTCCGGGGCCGGGCCCCTGCGAGAGGCCCTCATGGACTGCGCCGAGGAGTCCGAACGCATCGTCAACACGCTGGACACGCTCATGGACATCTCCGAGGCTGAAAAGGGGATCATGAACCTGAAGATAGAAAGCACGGATATCGTTTCGCTGGTAAGAGACGTGGTCGATCTCTACCAGTACGTTGCGGAGGATAAGGGCGTGACTCTGTCCACGGCACTGCCTGAGTCACTTTATGTCCGGGTGGACTCAAACCGAATTCGACAGGTGGTTGCCAACCTGGTGGACAATGCGGTCAAATTCACTGCCAGCGGCGGCGCGATCGTCATCGAAGCGGTCCTGGGCGAGACCGACGTGGCGATCCTGGTAAGAGACAACGGCCTCGGCATTCCGGCTCAAGACCTGCCACGGATATTTGACCGCCTTTTCCGCGGGGAAAAGGGCCGCTCTCAGCGCGGGCTCGGCCTCGGATTGAGCATGGTTCAAGCCGTGATCCGCGCACACGAGGCGCGCATCGAGGTCGAAAGCAACCCCGGACAGGGCTCCACGTTCAAGGTGCTTCTGCCGCTATCGGCCACCGCGCATTGCCCCGCATCCTGAAGCTGACTCAGCTGCCTCGTCGCCGGCAGCATCCCCGACCGATCTCGCCCTATTTTTGATTTTCGGGTGAAACTCCCCTCCATTCCCAATCCTTTCAAAAATGTAATCCGTAAGAAAGGTTCAGGTCATGTTGGGGGTGTAGGGTGAGCAACGGAAAAGAGGTGCAACCCAAACCGCTCGCAGGTTTGCGAAAGGAGAAACAAGATGTCGACTCGCCACGAGGAGCGCACGGTGCTCATCACAGGAGCAAGCTCGGGCATCGGTCTGGCAACGGCCCGCTTGCTCACGTCAATCGGGCACGAGGTCTGGGGTACGGCCCGCGAGGTCCATCGACTTCCGGCGATGGAGCGCTTTCACCCCGTCCGGATAGACCTGAACGATACGGCCAGCATCCGGTCGGGGTTTCAGCAGGCTGAGCAGGAAGCCGGAGAGATCAGCGTACTGATCAACAACGCCGGAAACGTCATCAACGGGCCGCTGGAGGCCCTGGCGGCAGAAGCCCTGCAGTCGCAGATGGAAACGCTCTTCCTGGGTCCGCTGGAACTGATGCGTTTGGCGTTGCCCGGGATGCGTCGTCGCAACACGGGCATCATCATCAACGTCACCTCGCTGGCAGGGCGTTTTCCAATTCCCTTTAACGCAGGCTACAGTTCAGCCAAAGCCGCCCTCAGTGTCGCCACTGAGTGTCTTTGCCTGGAATTGACCGGCACGGACATCCGCGTGGTCGACCTTCAGCCCGGTGATATCGCAACGAACATTCTCCGGCGCACGCGCATGCTGCGGGGACCGGTTTGCGA
>JBFYWS010000513.1:0-2810 GCA_041310935.1 Desulfobacteraceae bacterium
CGATGAAGACCGCCACCAGTGTCTCCATCCGGCCGTGGCCGAACGGGTGGCTGTCGTCCGGCGGCCGCATCCAGAAACGCGAGGCGGCGTAGACGATGATGACCGTGAACACATCCAGCAGGGCCTCGACGCCGTCGGCCACGACGGCCCGGCTGTCGCCGTATATCCCGGCAAAAAGCTTTAGAGCGGCCAGGACGATGTTCACGGCCACACCGATCCAGGTGACTTTCTTGATGAGCTCATCCTGATCGCGAGGCTTCCCCGGCGATTCGATATCGTTGATCACACGCGTTTCGGTCATGGTCACCTTTCGACAGCCTGGCGCATCATACGTAGCAGTATAGTATGACCGCCCTGCGGACTGCAACGGTTTTCAGGTGCCCGCGCGGGTCGTCGCAGGCTGACTGGACACAACATCGGCGCGACGCAAGCGTCTTTGCCGCTTGACACCCCAGATGCGGTTTTCTATTGTAACTCCCGCTGCATCCGTATCCGGGTGCGGAAAACGATTTTCTCCCCTCCCATTATCGGTTGCGTCTGGAGTCGTTGCGGTGAACAGTGCCGAAATCTACAAGCGCGTTGAGATGCGGATTTCGCTGATAGCGGCCATGGCGGAAAACCGCGTGATCGGAAGCGGCGGGAGCATTCCCTGGAAAATCCCCGGGGAGCAGAAGCTGTTCAAGCGCATCACCCTCGGGCACGCGGTGATCATGGGGCGTAGGACCTATGAAAGCATCGGCCGGCCCCTTCCGGGACGAACCAACATCGTTGTCAGCCGCCGCCCGGGGTTCCGGCCGGAGGGCTGCCTGGCCGCATCGGGGCTGCCGGCCGCGCTCGCGCTTTGCCCGGCCGGCGAGGAGGAGGAGACCTTCATCATCGGCGGCGGGCAGCTCTACCAGGAAGCCATGCCGGTGACCGACCGCATTTACCTCACGGTGGTCCCGGTGACCGTTGACGGCGACACGTTTTTTCCGGAAATTCCTGCGGACGTCTTCGCCATCACCTCGGCGGAGCGCATCCCGGGTCCTCCGGCCTACGACTTTCTGATCTACGATCGCATCCGCCGCTGACCCCCTTGCGAGGAGTGTTGCCATGTCCGAAGAGAAAACCTACCACATGAACCCCGCCGAGTTCCGGCGCTTCGGGCACGCCGCCATCGACTGGGTGGCCGACTATTACGAGCGCGTGGAATCCCTGCCGGTGCTCTCCCCGGTCAAGCCGGGCGACATCCGCGCCGGCCTGCCGGCCCACCCGCCGCAGCGGGGCGAGCCCTTCGAGGCCGTGCTGCGGGATGTGGGCGAGCGGATTCTGCCCGGCATTACGCACTGGCAGTCGCCGAATTTTTTTGCATACTTTCCGGCCAACGCCTCCGGGCCCTCCATTCTGGGGGATCTGATCTCCTCCGGGCTCGGCGTGCAGGGGATGCTGTGGGCCACGAGCCCCGTCTGCACCGAGCTCGAAACCCATGTGCTCGACTGGGTGGCGGAGATGCTGGACCTGCCGTCGCACTTCCGTTCCACGGGTATCGGCGGCGGTGCGATCGAAGATTCCGCCTCCAGCGCCGCCCTGTGTGCGCTCTTGGCCGCCCGGGAACGGGCGACGGGGCAATCCAGCAACGCCCGCGGCTTGCGGGAGCGGCTCACGGCCTACACCTCCACCCAGGCCCACTCGTCCATCGAGAAGGGAGTCAAGATAGCCGGGATCGGTCGGGAGAACCTGCGCCTGATCGATGTGGACGCGAACCTCGCCCTGCGCCCGGACCTGCTGGCGCAGCGGATCACCGCGGACCGAGAGGCCGGCTGCATCCCCTTCTTTGCGGCAGCCACCGTGGGGACCACGTCCTCAAATGCCATCGACCCCGTGCCGGAGATCGGTCGGATCTGCCGCGAGCAGGGCCTCTGGCTGCACGTGGACGGGGCCATGGCCGGCACCGCCGCGCTGTGCCCGGAGTTCCGCCACCTCCAGGCCGGGCTCGAGTTTGCGGACAGCTACTGTTTCAACCCGCACAAGTGGATGTTCACCAATTTCGATTGCGACTGTTTTTTTGTGGCCGACCGCGCCGCGCTCATCCGGGCCCTGAGCATCCTGCCCGAGTACCTGCGCAACCAGGCCACCGAGACCGGCGCGGTGATCGACTACCGCGACTGGCAGATCCCCCTGGGGCGGCGCTTCCGGGCCCTGAAGCTGTGGTTCGTGATCCGGCACTACGGGGTGGAAGGCCTTCAGCACCACGTGCGGCGCCACGTGACGCTCGCCCAGGAGTTCGCCGACTGGGTCCGGGCGGAGCCGGATTTCGAACTGGCGGTGGCCCCACCCCTGAACCTTATTTGTTTTCGGCACCGGGGCGGCGACAGCCTCAACCAGGCGCTCATGGACCGGTTGAATGCCAGCGGCGCGCTCTTCCTCACCCACACCCGGCTGCAGGAGCGACTGACGCTGCGGCTTTGCGTCGGCCAGACCCACACCGAGCGCCGCCACGTGGAGCAGGCCTGGCAGCGCATCCGCCGGACGGCCGCGGAGCTCGCACGGGGCTAACCGGAGACGTAACTCCGGCAGATAGACTGAAGGCTGAAGACGGAAGGCTTTCAGGGACAAACCATGCGTGTTCACACAAGACGTCGGGCATTTGAGCCGGCGAAGGAGAACGGACATGACCGAGATAAAAAACGCCTACGGCTGGAACCCGGATATGCCGCTTCCGCTCCAGGTGAAGCTGAAGGAAGACCTGAAGCAGGCGATGCGGGACAAGGACGAAGCGGGGCGCAACACCATCCGCCAGGTCATGTCGGAGTTCTTCAAGCTCACCGTGC
>JBFYWS010000429.1:0-3042 GCA_041310935.1 Desulfobacteraceae bacterium
ACCTGGCGCGGTTTTTCCTGGGCCCCGGTCAGTGCGAGATCCAAGGCGCTGAGATACTCACCGAGATTATCATCCCGCGGCTTGCGCCCCGGACCGGCGGCGCCTACATCAAACACGGCCGGCGTGAGGCGATGGAGCTGCCGATGCTGGGGGTGGGCATTCTGCTCAGTCTCGAGCCGGACAGGGTGACCTGCGCCAAAGCTCGAATCTGCCTTGGGGTGGCGGCCCCCACTCCATTTCGGGCGCTTGCGGCCGAGGCGTATCTGCGGGGCAAGTCCGTCACGGAGGACTCCTTGACCGAGGCCGGCAAGATCGCCGCCGGGGAATCCAGGGTCCGGGACAGCATCCGCGGGGTTGCCTGGTACCGCCGGGAGATGGTGGGGGTGCTCGTGAAGCGCATGGGGCTTCTGGCGCTGGAACGGGCCAGAACAATGGAGCATCAAACGTGACGCCTTTGAAGTTGTATGTTTTTTTGTGGGAGCGGCATCTTGCCGCGATGATCGTGGCTGGAAGCCACTCCCACAGAAGCTGGACGTCCTTACTGGGCAGGATGGCACCGCGCGGCATAATCCGCTCTTTACGAGTCCTTCAAACGGTGAGGCAAACCGTAACCCGTATCTCGTAACCATCACGGAGAACCGCATTATGGCACGAGAGATCACTTTCACGTTTAACGGCAATCCACTGACCCTGGCGGTGGAAGACCATTGGACCTTGCTGCAGTTGATCCGGGAAGAGCTCGGAACCACCGGGACCAAGGAGGGCTGCGGCAGCGGCGAGTGCGGGGCCTGCACCGTGATCGTCGACGGAGCGGCCGTCAACTCCTGTCTGTACCTGGCCGCGGAGATCAACGGCCGCACCCTGGTGACGATTGAAGGCCTGGCGGCCCCGGACGGCACACTGCATCCCATCCAGAAAGCGTTTGTGGACCACGGCGGTATCCAGTGCGGGTTCTGCTCGCCGGGCATGATCATGTCCGCCAAGGCCCTGCTCGATGAAAACGCCCATGCCGCCGAGGTCGAGATCAAGGAGGCCGTCGCCGGCAATCTCTGCCGCTGCACCGGATACATCCAGATCATCGAGTCCATCAAAGCCGCGAGCGCCGGCGAGCCCAAAGGGCCGCGCGTGGTGGCCTGGCGCGGTGATGACCCCCCGCCGCGATCCTGAGCGCCACAAGGAGATCTGCCTGATGCCAGACTTGCAAACGGTTGGAAAACGAATCCCCAAGATCGATGCGGCCGACAAGGCGACCGGCCGGGCGCGCTACATCCAGGACCTCACGCTGCCCGGCATGCTCTACGGCCGAATCCTCTACAGCAAATACGCCCATGCCCGCATCGTCAAGATCAACACCGAAAAAGCCCGGGCACTGCCCGGGGTGCGCGCCGTTTTGACCGGCGACGATATCCCCGACATCAAGATGGGCGTCTACAAGGACAACCGCCCGTTAAAGAAAGGCAAGGTCTGCTCGTATCGGGACGAAGTCGCGGCCGTCGCGGCGGTCGATCCTCAGACCGCCCGGGAGGCCCTGAAGCTGATCGAGGTCACCTATGAGCCGCTTGCCGCCATCTTCGACCCGGAAGCCGCCATGCGCGAGGGGTCGCCCCTGGTGCACGAAGGGCACAAGACCAATGTGCTCAGAATGCCTTGGAAGCTCCACTACGGCGACGTCGAGGCCGCCCGCCAGGCGGCGGCCTTCACGGTGAGCGAGCGGTTCACCACCACCTGGGTGACCCACTGCTGCATGGGCACCAGCGGGGCGATCGCGGAGTTCGACCCGGCCAACCATCTCACGATCCACACCAACACTCAGATCCCGTCTCTGGCCCAGAAAGATTTCCTGGAGGCGCTCTCCGTGATGGGGCTGAAGGAGCGCCGGGTGCGGGTGATCAAACCCTGCATCGGCGGCGGGTTCGGCAGCAAGCTCGACACCTATGCGTACGAGTACATTGCGATCCTGCTGGCCTATCACACCCGGCGGCCGGTCAAAATCGAGTTCGACCGCACCGAGGAATTTCTGGCCACCTCGCCGCGGCAGCCCACCGTCACCTACATCACCCAGGGCTGCGACCGGAACGGAAAGCTCCTTTTCCGGGACATCCGGATGATTCTGGACAACGGCGCCTACACCTCCTGGGGTGCCACGACACCCTCGGTGATGATGATGCCCATCACCACTCTCTATCGCGTGCCCAACGTGCGCTTCGAGGCCAAGTGCGTCTACACCAACAATACCTACTCCCAGGCCATGCGCGGCTACGGCAACCCCCAGGCCACCTTTGCCATCGAGAGCACCATCGACATGCTGGCCGAGGCCGCCGGGATCGCGCCCATCGAGTTTCGCCGCATCAACGCCAACCAACCCGGTGACGTTTCGACCCAGGGGCTGCGTATCACCACCTGCGGCCTCACGGAGTGCATGGACACCGTAAAGGCCCGGATCGCGTGGGACAGACCCAAGACCCGCGGCGAGGGCGTCGGCTGCGCCTCGCTGATCCATGTGGGCGGCGGCGCGCGGGTCTACAAGTCCGACGGCTGCGGCACCATCATCAAGATGGACGATTACGGCAGGATCGATTTGTTTACCGGGGCCACCGACATGGGGCAGGGCTCCGAAACCGTCATCGCCCAGATCGTGGCCGAAGAGCTGGGGCTGAACGTGGACGACATCCACGTGATTCACAGCGATACGGACATCTGCCCGTGGGACGTGGGCGCCCACGCGAGCCGAACGACGTTTGTCGCCGGCAACGCCGCGCGCGGGGCCGCCCGGAAGATCAAGGCCCGGATCCTCGAGCTGGGCGCAAAAGAGCTCAACGCGCCGATCGAAAAGCTGGTGCTGAGCGGCCGGCACATCCAGCATCTCGACGAGCCGGAAACGAAGCTCGAGATCGGAAAGCTCCTGCGCAAAGCCCACTTCAACCACGGCGGTCAGATGCTGATGGCCGAGTACTTTTACGATCCGGCCAACGAGAACATGGGCAAGGATTTCCGGGGGAACATGTCCATGACCTACACCTTCGGCACCCATGGGGTGCGCGT
>JBFYWS010000448.1:0-3629 GCA_041310935.1 Desulfobacteraceae bacterium
AGGCCGCTCACCAGGGCCTCGCCCATGTTGCCGCACCCCAGAAAACAGATCTTCGTGTCGATCAATTTGTCCACAGCTGCCTCCTTCGGAAACTTTCAACGGCCGGTTGACGTCGAATCAAATTCTTATGGGCTCACTCTCCGATAGTCAAGCACTATATCCGCGGCGGCCGACGTTTGCGCTTGACACGCTCTCCGCTCGAGGCTATAAATGGTCTAACCATTACAAATCCACGGCAACGGACACCCTGCCATGTTTCAGACCGCCAAACCCACCAAGGTTTTCCAGGAAGTGGTAGCCCAGATCGAGGAGGCCATCCTCGCCGGCCGCATCGCAACCGGCCAGACCCTTCCGTCCGAGCGGAACCTTAAAGAGATGTTTCAGATCAGCCGCGGGACCCTGCGCGAAGCCCTGCGGGTGCTGGAACAGAAGGGGCTGATCGAAATCCGTCTGGGGGTCGGCGGCGGATCCGTGGTCCGGACCATGGATGCTGGAGGCGTCAGTGAAAGCCTGGGGCTGCTCATCCGTTCACAGAAAGTCTCATTGAATCACCTGGCCGAGTTCCGCGAGGCGGTGGAGGGCGGCATTGCCGCGCAGGCGGCCGAGCGGCGCTCCGCTTCCGACATCCGGAAACTGAAAGAACTGCTGAGGGTCGCCCGTTCCTGCGTGCGAGCCGGCCACGGGCGGCGCGATGAGTTCCTCGAGGTGGACAAGCAGATCCACATGACCATCGCCGCCACCACCGGCAACCCGATTTACCAGAGTGTCCTCACCTCCATTCACGACAACATCCACCGCTATTACGACCGCTTTCTGTCGATGGACGACCGGGAAATCCAGGAAAACTGCCGCGACCTCTGCGACGTGGTCGGCGCGATCGAAGCAGGGGCCGCCGATGACGCCCGGCGGCTGGCCCGCGGACACGTGCAGCGCTTCAACGGCTACATGCAACGCCGCGCTCAGGAGGAACAAACCCGTGCGCCCGCCTCCTCGCGCCGCAAGATCACCGCGCCGAAGGCTGACACCCGGAGGAAACGCTGACGCCCATGCGAATCCGCAAACATCCCATTTTAGCAATCCCTGAAAAAAAGGCGATCCCTTTCACCTGGAACGGCTCGGCTCTGTCCGGTTTCGAGGGGGAAATGATCTCCTCGGCCCTGGCCGCCAACGGGGTCCACATCTTCGGCCACCACGCGAAGGACGGCAGCCCCCAGGGAATTTTCTGCGCCAACGGCCAGTGTTCCCAATGCCTCGTCATCGCCGACGGGCGGCCTGTAAAGGCCTGCATGACGCCGCTGCGGGAGGGGCTCACCGTCGCCAGCGTCGAGGGTCTGCCCCGGCTGCCCGAGGAGGACGCCGCGTCGCACGTGAGCCCGATCGCGTCCGTCGCAACCGACGTGCTCATCATCGGCGGCGGGCCGGCCGGCCTGTCGGCGGCCATCGAACTGGGCAAGCTCGGCATCGCCACGCTTCTCGTCGACGACAAGGACCGCCTGGGCGGCAAGCTGGTGCTGCAGACCCACAAGTTCTTCGGGTCGGTGGAGGATTCCTATGCCGGAACGCGCGGTTTTGAGATCGGCAAGATCCTCGCCGCAAAAATTGCCAAGCACCCCTCGGTGGAGGTCTGGCTGAACACCACTGCCGTGGCGGTGTTCGCGGACCGGGTCGTCGGCGTGGTGCGCGACGGCCGCTACATCGCCGTCACCCCTGCGAAGCTGATGGTGGCCGCCGGTGCCCGCGAAAAAATGCTCTCCTTCCCCGGCAACACGCTGCCGGGAGTTTATGGGGCCGGCGCCTTCCAGACCCTGGTCAACCGCGACCTGGTGAGATCCTCACAGCGGGTCCTTATCGTCGGCGGCGGCAACGTCGGCCTGATCGCCGGCTACCATGCCATCCAGGCCGGCATCGAGGTGGCGGCCCTGATCGAGGCCCTGCCCCAGGTCGGCGGCTACAAGGTCCACGCCGACAAGCTCATGCGGCTCGGGGTCCCGATCTTCACCCGCCACACCATCGTCTGCGCCTCCGGCGGTGACCACGTGGCGTCAGCCACCATCGCCGAACTCGACGACCAATGGAACGTGAAACCTTACACGCAAAAAACCTTTGCCGTGGACACGGTGCTGATTGCCGTCGGCCTGGCCGAGGTAAACGAATTTTACCTGAAGGCCCGGCAGTTCGGCATGGACGTCTTCCACGCTGGCGACGCCCAGGAGATCGCCGAGGCCTCGGCCGCCATGTTCACGGGGAAGATCGAGGGGCTGAGGATCGCCACGTCCCTGGGGGTATACTCCGGCGAGGTCCCGCAGGAGTGGGACGACAAGGCGACCGTGCTCAAATCCCGGCCCGGCAGCGTGGTGCGCCGCGAGCTGCCTTCCAAGGAAGAAGGTGTTTTTCCGGTCTTCCACTGCTTTCAGGAGGTGCCCTGTAACCCGTGCACGTCGGTCTGCCCGCAGCGCGCCATTCACACCGAAAACGACACGATCACGGGCCTGCCCTATTTCACCGACAGCCAGGACTGCACGGGCTGCGCCAGCTGCGTGGCAGTATGCCCGGGGCTTTCGGTCACGCTGGTCGACTACCGCAAAGACCCCGAGCACCCGCTGGTCATCCTGCCCTACGAGGTCTGGCGCGAAAAGGTGGCGGTCGGCCGGAAGGTTCCGGTCACCGACGTGGACGGCGCCATCCTGGGCTATTACGCGGTGGAAAAGGTCAAGACCCGCAAAAAATACCCCGGCACCCTTATGGTCCATATCCGGGTCGACCGTCCGGTCGCCAAGCAGGCGGTCGGCATCTGGGTCCAGGAGCAACAGATCGAACCCATGGCCGTCTACGAAAAGGCCCCGCCGCCGGATGCGGCCATCATCTGCCGCTGCGAGCGGGTGAGCGCCGGCGAAATCCGGGCCGCCATCCGGGCCGGAGTGCGGGACCTGAACCAGCTTAAGGCCCTGACCCGGGCCGGCATGGGCGCCTGTGGTTCCAAGACCTGCCGCCCCATGATCTGGCGCATGTTCAAGGAGGAGGGGGTCGACCTCGGCACCGTCACCGACCGGGTCGACCGGCCGCTTTTTGTGGAGGTGCCCATCGGCGCGTTTGCCGGCGCCCGGGGAGGATCCCATGACGAAACCGTATGATGCCATCGTGGTCGGGGCGGGCTCGGTCGGCATGCCGACCGCCATGGCGCTGGGCGCGCAGGGCGTGCGCACCCTCGTCATCGACATGCACCCGTCCCCCGGGCAGGGTGAAAACAAGCACGCCATCGGCGGGGTGCGGGCCACCCACTCCGCCCCCGGCAAAATCCTGGCCTGCCTGCGATCGATCGAGATCCTCTCCACGTGGCAGAAGATCCACGGGGACGACATCGAGTGGCTGCAAGGGGGCTATCTCTACCCGGTGTACCGGGAGAGCGACGCCGACCTGCTGAAAAACCTGCTGCCGCTCCAGAAGTCCTACGGGCTCAAGATCGATTTCGCGGAGCCGCAGCAGATCCGATCCATCGTGCCGGGCATCAACACCGCGGGCCTTCTGGGCGGCACCTTCGCCCCGGAGGACGGTTCCATCTCGCCGCTGCTCGTGGCCAACGCCTACTATCGCCGGTCCATGAGCCTGGCGGTCGAGTTCCGCTTCAAGGA
>JBFYWS010000450.1:0-3381 GCA_041310935.1 Desulfobacteraceae bacterium
GCATAGGCCCCCCCGAACGTCACCACGGCGGTTTTGCTGAAGAAGGCCGCCTGCTGAAAATACACACTCTGCGGGCCGAGGAAAAGCAGTATCATCAGGATCGGCCCGAACCAGAGCGCCGACCAGACGAGCAGGACCTTGCAAAACCGTGCGATCGAGGGCTTGATGTGATCCGCCTGCCCCCCATCCAAAAGCGCATCCACCACTGGTTCGTTGCATGCATCGGCCGCGGTTGTCTTGGCTTTAGCGGCGGCAAACGCAGCGGGCCAGAAGCGGCCCCCGGTGTAGCCGATGATGGCGGCGGACAAAATGATGATGGGGAAAGGCACATCGTAGAAGAAGATCGCAATGAAGGCCAGCCCGGCAATGACCACCATGAGCCGGGTCTTGAGGGCCTTTTTCCCGATGCGCAGCACGGCTTCCAGAACGATGGCCAACACCGCGGGCTTAAGGCCGAAAAAGAGCGCCTGCACCAAGGTGAGTTCCTGGTAGCCGGTGTACAATATGCTCAGGACGAGCAGGCAGATAAACCCGGGGATCACGAACAGTGTCCCGGCCACGACCCCGCCCCACGTTTTGTGCAAAAGCCACCCGATGTAGGTCGCCAACTGCTGGGCTTCGGGCCCCGGCAGCAGCATGCAGTAGTTCAGGGCATGCAGAAAGCGGCTCTCGCTGATCCAGCGCTTTTCCTCGACCAGGTAGCGGTGCATGACCGCGATCTGGCCGGTGGGGCCGCCGAAGCTGTTCAGCGCCACCTTGACCCAAAGCCAGAACGCCTCCTTGAAGGAAACCTGTTTGACCTGAACATCGCCGCAGTTTTGCATGTCACCCTCAAGGTTTTCGACAAAGATAAGACCGCCATCGTTGTTGTCCAAATCGATTTTTCGTTGGACAGCATCGGTGGTCGATGATGCGCGTCTGTCTGGTTGCGATTTGTATCCGAGGTTAAATCTTGACATTCTATTATTATTGATTATTATGAATTATCAAATTATTTTGACTAATCAGAGGTGGTTCGAATGGCCGGTAAAAAGGAAAAACCAATGTCGTGTTTTTCGGGCGTCGGTGCGGGGTGCTGCCAGGTGGAGGCGATGGTCAGCGTGGATGAGAAAGGCCAGATGGTGCTGCCCAAGTCCATCCGCGAAAAGGCCGGCATCCAGCCGGGGGACAAACTCGTTCTCATCGGCTGGGAAAAAGAGGGGCAGATGTGTTGCATCACCATGGTGAAGGCCGATTCCCTTGCCGGCATGGTGAAGGGCATGCTGGGGCCCATGATGAAGGACATCATGACATCCTGATGCCTTCTCAGGATTATTAATCGTCTCATAATAGTCCTGACGTTGTCATTCCGGCGGAAGCCGGAATCCAGCGGCTTTCTGGATGCCGGATCGAGTCCGGCATGACGGTACTATTTCGGGACACTTAATAACAGGGGTTGACAAACTGCGCCTGAGGCCGTGATCCGGCGTTGCACGGCTTTTGTAAATGCTCATCCGCCTTCGGCGGACTGCGCTTTCCAAAACGCCGCACGCCTTGGCTGACGGCCTGATGCGTGTCTTTCAACACCCTGTTCAAGGAGGAATGTTATGGACCAGAAAAAAATAAAAGAAAAGGTTCGGGAAGGCTATGGCCGGGTGGCTGTCGAGAACAGATCCTGCTGCGGGGCAGGGTCCTCCTGCTGCGGGAGCAGCGCCTCTTTCCAGGCGATCGGGGAGATGATCGGCTATTCCAAAGAGGAGATGAGTCAGGTGCCGGAAGGGGCCAATCTCGGCTTGGGTTGCGGAAACCCAGTGGCCCTGGCGTCTCTAAAGAAAGGCCAGACGGTGCTGGATTTGGGCTCGGGGGCGGGGTTTGATTGTTTTCTGGCTGCCAAGGCCGTCGGCGAGCAGGGCCGGGTGATCGGTGTAGACATGACCCCGGAGATGGTCAAGAAGGCCTGGGAGAACGCCAAGAAAGGGGAATATCGAAACGTCGAGTTCCGGCTGGGCGATATCGAATACCTGCCCGTGATAGACAATTCAGTTGATGTGATTCTATCCAACTGCGTGGTCAATTTGTCGCCGAACAAGCCGATGGTCTTCGCCGAGGCGTTCAGAGTCCTGAAGCCGGGAGGAAGGTTCACGTTATCCGACGTGGTCTTGCTGCGGCCGCTGCCGCCGGTGTTGGCGAGCTCCGCCGCCGCCTACCTGGGCTGTGTTGCCGGCGCCAGCCTCAAAAGCGACTATCTCAAAATGCTGAGCGCAGCCGGATTTGCGGATGTGCAGGTGGTCGGCGAGAGCTCCTTCTATTTGGGAGAAGCGGCTGCCGACCCGATCGTCCAGACGATCATCGAAGAGGCAAAGCTAACGCCTGACAAAATCAAAGAGGTCGGGGAATCCATTGTGAGCATAAAGGTGATTGCCACCAAGGCGGCCTGATTAGATAATCCGCACCTTGGGGTGCGGATTATCTATCAACGGGGGTTAGGAGGATTTTGTGGGAGTCCGCCGCGGCGGACCGCGATGATCGTGGCTGGAAGCCACTCCCACAGTAAAAAGAACGCGGTTGCACCACGGTATGGCACAAGGCTCCACAAGTTGATTGTTACAAAGTCATAAAAGATACTTTACCATGCAAGCCGAGCTCACAGGGCAGATGCCTGAGAATTCGCCGGTGCTTTTGATGGCTGCGGGTGCTTCGTCCCTCGGGATCCGGGTATAGCCGCGACGCAGGAAGAATTTTTCGGCAGTGGTGGTCAAAAGGAAAAGCGACTGCACCCCTTGCTCCTGGGCGTGGCCCTCGGCGTGGGCTACTAGGCGCGAGCCCAAGCCGGAGTCGCGGCGGGAAGCGGCCACCGCCAGCGAGCGTAGCAGCGCAGCCTCGCCGAAAAGTTCAAGGCCGATCACACCCTCAAGTTCCGGACCTGAACCGCATCCGAAAAAATGGTGCAGATGCTGCGCGGTGATGTCCTCAATCGGCAGGCCCGATTCGGACAGCAGTTGTTTCACAGCGGGCTCATTCGGGCTTGCGAAGATGTCCATGTCGGTCCCCTCAAGGCTGCTAAAGGTTCGCCTTCAACAGCTTGAGCCCCTCTTCCCGGGCGTGCAGGATGCGCTTGATGTCAGCGCCCTTGAGCTCGTCGCGTTTCAGGATGACCTCGCTCAGGGCTTTGCGGTAGATCATGTATTCGTCCTTGGCTGAAATGGTCGCCGCCACCCGGTCCGTGTAGAGGAAGTCATCTATCGGCCGGTTTTTTCCATTGCGGTTCCCCTCGGTGAGATCAACCCGGTGGTTTCCATGTTCCAGAAAACAGTGGATCATCGGTACATAGGGCAGGCCGTATTCGGCTAAAATTTTGTCTGTCCCGGTCACAATCGCTTCGGTCATTGCGTAGACCCCGAC
>JBFYWS010000451.1:0-3010 GCA_041310935.1 Desulfobacteraceae bacterium
GCCGAGGCCGTGAAAATCCAGCAGCGGCTGCGCCGTTGCCAGAGGGCCGGCAAGAGGGAGGGATAATAAAAAATCCCCCCTTTGGTTTGGATTTCCCAATACCGCAAGCCCGTCCTTTAAAGGGGGTATCGCGATACGTTTGGACGAACTGATCCACTGGATATGCGAGTCAATAGACGGAAAAATTCCTTCCATTAAAGCCGTTTGGGACTGACAAAGGAGAAATGTATACATATTATGGGGTTACTTTTTGAATGGGATCCGAAGAAGGCTCGGAAAAACATCAATACTCATGGTGTTTCTTTCGACGAGGCGAGCACCGCGTTTCGTGACTCGTTGTCACAGACGATTAACGATCCACTACATTCCGAGGGTGAGAACCGCTTTGTGCTACTTGGGCGATCTATTCAAGGAAGAATTTTGGTTATTATCCATACTGACAGGGGTGAGCGAATACGTATCATCAGCGCCAGACCGGCAACCACAAGAGAGAGGTTAAAATATGAAGAGAATGAAGAATGATCCAGATATGCTGGAGGAATACGGTTTTACCGGCGGGGTCAGGGGAAAATACGCGAAGCGATATGCGGAAGGCACCAACGTTGTCGTTATTGATCCCGATGTCGCCGAATATTTTCCAGACCACGAATCAGTCAACGAGGCTCTTCGAGTTTTGACTGCAATTATCAAGAGACAAAAGAGGGCCAAACAAGGTCAAGGAGAGAAACGCTCGTAAACTCGCGGCCCTTATGCCCACTGTTGGAACCAATGAAATACCAATGGGGACATCCATTCATTTATTAACATGTCATCTGAGTTCGACCAGAATTGGTATTGTAAATGAGGGGAGGGAGCCAACTTGTATTACAGTGGACGCGCCAATCTCCAAGTTGATGAATCGGCAAAAGGTAAAAATCAGGATGGTTTTGAAAAAATTGCCACCTTACGGCGTGCCTGCCGGCCGGTAAAATCAACATCGGGAAAAGAATGCAAACCCCATGAAGAAGACCCTGTCATGCAGGCTATTTGGCCTGGGGAGAATACCCAGGCAACTGCGACCCATGCTCGAGTCGGAAGGGATTGTCGTTGCGGATGAGGGGATCGGCGGGTGGTTCATCACAAAGCATGTCAACGGGCCGGGCAGGCGTTACCGAAACCGCGCCGAGGGGTTCTCGGGATGCCTGGTGGTCACGAAGCAACGGATCCTCTGCAACACGCATTGGAAACGTCAGATCAATATCTCCGTTGATGACCCCAAGATATCTGCACTGCATGTCACCCTTCCAAAGGCCGAAACCCTCTCCATTGCCTTCGAGTCATCCGTCTTTCGGGAAAACTGGGCCGGGGTGATCGAATACCGATTCAACACAGAACGGGCGCGGCTTTTCCATGACACCCTCATATCCATTGGCGCCCGGGGAAGCGCACCTGAACCGCCGCAGCGCCCCGGCGACCTTTAAAAATGACGTCTCAAAACGCGGGGCTTGCCGGAAAGGGTGGTGAAAATTGGGCATGATGCTGGAAATTCGCGCCGAAGCGGGATTTCTGCGCGCAACGGCCACTGGTGAGTTCTCGATGGAAGAGGCCAAGCGGACTTTTCTTGAGATGCTGGATGCGGTGGCACACCACAGGGCTGAAAAGATCCTCATGGATGGGCGGAAACTAAAGGGCGAGCCCAAAACCATCGAACGTTTTCTTTACGGCAGTTTTGCGGCCCATGCCGTTGCGACACACCTGAAACCCGGCGCGCCCCGTGCCCCGCAGTTCGCTTACCTTCTTCAAGAGCCGGTGCTTGACCCCAAGCGCTTCGGCGAAACCGTCGCGGTCAATCGGGGTATGTGGGTCAAGTCCTTTGACAATCTCGGCGACGCGCTCGAATGGCTCGGATGGGCGCCAGCCAACAAGGCGCATGCAGGCGACGCGTGACAGCGCCAGACCCGCAACGTTCGGCCGCCCCGGAGGGCAAAGCCAACCCGGGTTGTTCCCATGGGCCTGTGGGCTCACGGTCGTGGTTTCAGGATTCAGGAGGCGTGGCCGTTCTCTACCCCGTGATTATGTCGGTCGCCGCAGCCCAGCGCGGCCTCAAGGGCCCGGCCAAGGTGCGGCACCTCAGCGCCCGGGCGCGGCAGGCGCTGGCGGTCTCCGCCGCCCGCAGCGGCGTTGCGCTGCCGCATCTGTCCAAGGATGACCGCGGCGCCCCGCTCCCGGTGAATGGGGTCTACTGGTCGATCAGCCACAAACCCGATTACGTGGCCGGGGTGGTCAGCCCGCATCCGGTGGGCATCGACCTCGAGGAAATTCGGACTTTTTCGGAGGGAGTGCGCCGCAAGATCGCCGACGAGGCAGAGTGGGCGCTTTCCAGCGAAGCGCCTGAGCTGCGTTTTTTCCGCTTCTGGACGGCCAAGGAGGCCGTGCTCAAGGCGGCCGGCACCGGCCTGAGCGAACTGTCGCGCTGCCGGGTGCAGTCGGTTCCCGACGGCCGGCGGCTGATTCTCGCCTACCGGGGTGACTTGGTGGTGGTGGCGCACTTTTTCTTTGACCACCACCTGGCTGCCGTGGCGCCAAACGCCCACCAGGTTCGGTGGTCGCTGCTCGGCGCGGAAGATCCCGCCGTCTGAGGGCTTGGCCGGATAATCCGCATGGCGGGCCGTCTGGGCCCCGTGGGTCGGGGAAAGAAAACGGCCGCGGGCAAAGGCCAACGGCCGTGCGTGAAAGGCTGTTGTGGGGATCGGCAAACCGGCGCGCATCGTCTCCGGCCGCCGCCGGCCTGACCCTTCGGAGGCGCCCGCTGCGGCTTCAAAGCCCAGGTCAAAGGCCTTCAGGTTGGTCTCCACGAAAGCCTTGCGGGTTCGCGTGCGGATGGCGGTTTTGACGTTTGCGGTGGTCAGCGGCAGGGCCTCTTCATGCAGCAGGGCGCCCAGCAGCACCATGTTGACCGCCATCACGTTGCCCGCCTGCTTGGCGAGGGCGGTGGCATCGAAGGCCACCAGCTTGCGGACCTTGGCCCGCA
>JBFYWS010000461.1:0-4493 GCA_041310935.1 Desulfobacteraceae bacterium
CGCATGCTGGACGTGGGCGAGGGCCAGGCCGAGTGGCAGATCATCATGGCCTCCACCATCCTTGCCATGCTGCCGCCGGTGCTGGTGGTGATCTTCATGCAGAAGCAGTTTGTGCGCGGAATGACGGAAACCGAGAAATGACGGGACGGCTTCGTATAAGGCTGAACTTCTGCGTTGCGCTTCGCGCCGTCCGCCTGCGGCGGACTGCGGCGTACTTCACGTACGCCTCACAACGCGGCACTCGCGCACCTTGAATTTCAGCCTTCTACAAAGCCGTCTGCTCACAGCGGATGTGGGAGCGGCTTCCAGACTTCGTAGCCGCAGCTACTTCGGCGGACTGGGCTTTACGATTATGGACTTCTTCAATGACTTAAAAGCTGGTTATGACGCGCGGCGCCGTCCTCTCGATAACGAAGTGTCGCCATTGTGGGAGTGGCTTCCAGCCACGATCATCGCGGCAAGATGCCGCTCCCACAGGTAAAAAAGCCAACTTCATTGGAAGGTTGTTGGTCGAAAACCGGGAGTTTCAATGGCAGACGTCAGCATCCGAAATGTGACCAAGCAATTCGGCAAGTCCGAAGTCATTCACGGCATCAGCTGCGACATCCGGGACGGCGAGTTCATCGTGATTCTCGGGCCGTCGGGCTGCGGCAAGTCTACCCTGCTGCGCATGATCGCCGGGCTCGAGGAGATCAGCTCCGGCGAGGTCGCCATTGACGGGCGGGTGGTGAACCGCCTGGAGCCGGCCGAGCGCGATATCGCCATGGTCTTTCAAAACTATGCGCTCTACCCGCACATGACGGTTTACAAGAACATGGCCTACGGGTTGAAGATGCGCCGCATGGCGAAGGACGAGATCGACCAGCGGGTGCGCAATGCCGCCAAGATCCTCGAGCTGAGCACGCTCCTGGACCGCAAGCCCCGGCAGCTCTCGGGGGGCCAGCGCCAGCGGGTGGCCATGGGGCGCTGCATCGTGCGAGAGCCCAAGGTCTTCCTGTTCGACGAGCCGCTCAGTAACTTGGATGCGAAGCTGCGGGTGCAGATGCGGCTTGAGATTCGCAAGCTGCACGAGGATCTTAAAATCACCAGCGTCTACGTGACTCACGACCAGGTGGAGGCCATGACCCTCGGAGACCGCCTGGTGGTGATGGACAACGGCTACGCCGCGCAGATCGGCTCGCCGCTCGAAGTCTACGAACGCCCGGCCAACATGTTTGTGGCCGGGTTCATCGGCTCACCGGCCATGAACTTCATGGAGGTGACGGTTCAGGGGGGTGGACAAGCGTTGAAACTCCCCGGCGACATTCAGATCCCCTTGAACGGATCGGCCCTCTCCGGTTGGGCCGGAAAAAAGGCGATTCTCGGGATCAGACCCGAGCACATGGAACTCGATTCGAAGGGCCCCCCCACGATTTTGGTTACTGTGGGTCAGGTAGAGCTGCTCGGGGCCGATACCCTTGTGCACGGTCACATCGGCACGGAAAAGGTCCCTCTGACGGTCCGCCTGCCCGACGTGCACCGGTTTGAAAAACATGCCACGATCCGGCTTTCCATCTCGCAGAAAAAACTGCACCTGTTTGATCCGGAAACGAAAAAGAGGTTGGATTGAGAAACATGAACCCATCGCTCGACCTGGCCCGATTTACTCGTCCCTTGCTTATCGGCCACCGCGGCTACCCGGCCCTGTGCCCTGAAAACACCCTGGCCTCCTTCGAAGGGGCCATGCAGGCCGGCTGCGACATGATCGAACTGGACGTCACCCTGACGAAGGACCGCAAGGTAGTGGTGATCCACGACGACACTCTGGATCGCACCACGACGGGGAAGGGACCGGTGAGGGGTCATGCCCTCGCGGAGATCAAAGCGCTCGACGCCGGGAGTTGGTTCGATGCGCGCTTTGCCGCAGAGCGCGTGCCGGAGCTTTGGGAGGTGATGGAGCTGACCGCTGGCCGGTGCATGCTGAACATCGAAATCAAGGATAGCGCCTTCGAGGAAGACTTCCCCGCGGACGCTATCGAGCACCAGGTCGTGAAGCTCGTGAGAAAAAGCGGGGCCATGGACCGCGTGATCATCTCGAGCTTCGACAAGCGGATACTGCAACGCATTGCCGCCATGGACGCCCCGCCGGCTGTCGCCTACATCTCCGATCACGGGGCGGACAAGCGTGTCCTCGAAATGCTTCTCGCAATGAAAGCCTTTTCCTGGCACCCCCGCTTCACGGTCCTCACGCGCGACCAGGTGGACATGCTGCATGCCGCCGGCCTCAAGGTTTTCCCCTGGACCATCATCACCCGGGCAGAGGCAGAAAAAGTCCTCGCCTTGGGTGTCGACGGCCTCATCTGCAACGAGCTGCGGGTCATGCGGGCGGTTTGAAGCACGGGCACTGTGGTTGCCAAGATTTGATCGGGCGATAAATGGCAACCCAATCAATCCACCGGACCCTCGTTCCTCGAACCGGTGATCTTTTCGTTAGGCCGGCTATCAACATAAATCCTGGGTGATCCGAAGGAAATCAGTTTGAAGAAATCAACGATATGGTTGCGGATCAGTTATTGGGTTGGGGCGATTGCTGACGGAATCGTCGCTGGAATTATGCTCGCTCAAGCAATCCTTGCGCGACCAAGCCCGCTGACTCACTATCTACCGGAGGTGCCGTATCGCTACGCGATGGGCCTTGCGGGCTCGCTCATGCTCGGGTGGACCATCTTGCTGCTCTGGGCCGATCGTAGGCCGGTGGAACGCCGCGGCGTCTTGATGATCACGAACCTTGTCATCCTCGGTTTGATGGGCAGCGGTCTATATGCAGTCTCGGCTGAATTCATGAGCCTTGCTGCCGCAGGATCGCTCCTCACGGTCCAGGCGTTGTTGATTGCGCTCTTCGCGTCAAGCTATGTCCTATCAGGGCGAAGCGGCACGGAAAGCAGACGGGACAAGGTCTAACGCGTTCAACACGGACCTTGGCAATATCACAGTAAACTCGCCGAAAAACCTTCCAGCTTGAAGTGTTTCCATAGGTCACGTGGCCTTTGCCGCGACATGCCATGCGGACAGCACCTCTGGCAGTTCGCGGATCGAGGCGATGACGTGCCGGGCGCCAGTGAAGTCATGCGCGTCGGAGAAGAAATGGTTCCGTATGATGACGCATTCGATGCCGGCGGCCCGCGCGGCTTTCAGCCCCTGCTCGGAGTCTTCCACGACGACCGCCTCATCCGGCGCAATTCCGAAGCGTTTCAGGGCGGCAAGATAGGGTTCCGGCGATGGCTTTTCCTTTTGGTAATCTTCGACCGTGAGCACGAACTCCATGTAGTTCACGATGGAGCGCGATCGATGAATGAGATCGAAGTCGGTTCTTTTCGAGGTCGTGACGATGGCCATTTTAAAGCGGTCTTTGAGGAGCGCCAGCACCTCCTCAACCCCCGGGATCGCGATATCCTCTCTGAGTAGGTACTCCTGATAGTAGGCGTCCCGGTGTGCCCTGTGGTGCGCAATGACCGGTTCGGCGACTCCGGCCTGCCGGGCCAGATCCCACGCCGTCTCACCGCGGGCCCTGAATTCAAGGTAATCGGCTCTCTGGAGATTAACCCCGACGTCGGCCAGCGCGCGCCGCGTGGCCTGGAAATACCACTCCTCCGTGTCAACCAAGACGCCGTCATGATCCCAGAAAATATAGCGAGGTTGCGCCACTGACACCCGGGCCGTCCTGCGGATCACTTGACCCAGTTGATGTCGGTCCCGGGCGGCAGGTGCGGGGTGAAGATCGAGATGTATTGCAGATTTTCCGCCAGGGCCCGAGTGTCGTGAACGATGCCGCGCGGGCAGACATGGACGTCGCCCTGTTTCACCGGCTGCCACTCGCCGTTGATCAGCAGCTCGCCGCGTCCGCCCACGATGATGACGACCTCGTCGGAGACGGTGTGGAAGTGGGCGCCGATCTGGGTGCCCTTCACGGCGGTGCGGATCATCACCTGGGTGCGCGGGCAATCGTAGACGACCTCGCTGTCCACGCCCTTCTCGGGCAGCTGGCGCTTCGCGTAAAACCCGGCGAGATTGAGCAGAACGGCTACGTTGGGCGTCGAGTCGATCAGACCTTTGAGTTCCAGCGGATTCGGGGACATACAGACCTCCATGCGTTCAATTGGTGTTAGGTTCTTCTTTTATCGCGAGTCAGTTTCAAGGTTTCCTCGTAGATGGGCTAACGCTGTCGATCCCTCGGGTCTTTGGAATCCCGTTTCAGCTCCAGAATTGTCTCAAGGTTCAGGACAAGCACCTTGTACTCTTGGAAATCGATTTCAGATGACTTCGGATCAATTCGGTATCCACCCCGATGCGTTGATTCACGTCGTTCTCATGCTCATGCATTTAGGAGCCTCACTTCAGCGTGCCGCTGCCAGCTCGCGCAGCTGCGTGATGATGGACAGCCCGACCGCCAGCGGGAACCCGTCCTCCGTGCATTCCGCGACCCCGGTCTTGCCGTCCACGGCCCCGCGGTCGAC
>JBFYWS010000470.1:0-3026 GCA_041310935.1 Desulfobacteraceae bacterium
CCGAGGTCCTTGTCGCCGCGGCCCGAGAGGTTGACTACGAGCAGGTCCTGCTTCGGGCGCCGGCCGGCCTCTTGCATGGCCCAGGCCAGGGCGTGGGAGCTTTCCAGCGCCGGGATGATCCCCTCCAGACGGCACAGGGTCTGGAAGGCGTGCAGGGCCTCCTCGTCCGTGACCGCGACGTAGCGGGCGCGCGCCGTCTCCTTCAGGAAGGCGTGCTCGGGTCCGACGCCGGGATAGTCCAGGCCGGCCGAGATGGAGTGGGCTTCCCGGATCTGGCCGTCGGCATCCTGGAGGACATAGGACTTGGCGCCGTGCAGGACCCCCACGCTGCCCGCGCCGAGGGCCGCCGCGTGCTTGCCGCTGCCGATGCCTTTGCCGGCCGCCTCCACCCCGATCAGCTCGACCGCGTCTTCTATAAACGGATGGAACAACCCCATGGCGTTGCTGCCGCCGCCGACGCAGGCGATGAGGGCATCCGGCAGCCGGCCGGCGGCCGCCTGGATCTGCTGCTTGACCTCGATGCCGATCACCTGCTGGAAATCCCGCACCATCATGGGGTAGGGGTGCGGGCCGGCGACCGAGCCGATGATGTAAAACGTGTCGCTCACGGCCTCCACCCAGTAGCGCATGGCCTCGTTCATGGCGTCTTTCAGGGTGCCGGTGCCGCTCGAAACAGGCACCACCTCGGCCCCCAGAAGCTGCATGCGCTGGACGTTGGGGGCCTGGCGCCGGATGTCCTCCACCCCCATGAAGATGCGGCATTCCATGCCGAACAGGGCGGCGGTGGTGGCGGTCGCGACCCCGTGCTGGCCGGCGCCGGTCTCGGCGATGAGCTTGCGCTTGCCCATGTGGCGGGCGAGCAGCGCCTGGCCGACGGTGTTGTTGATCTTGTGGGCGCCGGTGTGGGCCAGGTCCTCGCGTTTGAGATAGATGGCCGCGCCGCCGGCCTGGGCGGTCAGGCGTTCGGCCAGAAACAGAGGGGTCGGTCGGCCGGCAAAGTCCCGCAGCAGGCGGGCGAGCTCCTGCTGGAAAGTTGGGTCCGGCGCGATGCGGCGGTAGGCCTCCTCCAGTTCGAGGATCGCGGGCATCAGGGTTTCGGCGATGTATCGGCCGCCGAAGGGGCCGAAATGGCCGGCGGCGTCCGGCAGGCGGCCGTGCGCCTCTTTCGAAGACGCGTGCGATGGGTTCATGCGAATATCCTCCTTCTTGCGCCGGCCGCTGCAACGGCCATAATAAATTGTTCGACGTTGCGGATGCTTTTCCGCCCCGGGCCGGTTTCGACGCCGGAGCTGACGTCGACCGCGTCCGGTAATGCCGCGCGAACTGCTTGCGCGGCATTTTCAGGGGTGAGTCCTCCCGCCAGGATCAGGGGATGGCGTTGGCCGAGGGCAGCGGCGCGGCCCCATTCCCAGGCGTGGGCGTTTCCGCCGGGCAGCGCCCCCTGTCCGCACTCCACAAGGTAGGCCGAAGCCGAATACTGCGATGCGGTTTCCATGCCGGGCGCACGGTCGGCAAAGAGCGTCTTGATGACGAATAGCCCCTCGCGGCGCAGCCGCTCAACAACCTCCGGCGCTTCGCTCCCGTGAAGCTGGACGGCGGTGAATCCGGTCTGAGCTGCCAGCGCCATGATGCCCTCGAAGGGTTCGTCCACGAAGACCCCCACGCAGGCAACCTCCGGCGGAAGAGCGCGGCGGATCGCGCGCGCAGTGGCGGCGGTGACGCAGCGCGGGCTCTCTGCATAAAACACGCAGCCGACGGCCGCAGCACCGGCCTGGGCGCAGGCCACGGCCTCCTCCACCCGGGTCAGCCCGCAGACCTTGACCTGGACAGTCTCCCGCTGCTCCATGCTGGCCGCGGCTCGTTTCAGTTCATTCCCCGACATGATCTTTTTCCCCCTGAAGCATTTTCAGAAACGCCGCAGGCGTTTCTGAAAGGACCAGGCTTTCGCCGATCAGGAAGTTGCAGACCCCATGTGCCTGGTAGTGCCGGATCTCCTCCCGGGATCTGATCCCGCTCGCCGCCACGGCCACCTGGCCCGGCTGCAGCAGGGGCAGGAATTTCAGGGTGTGGCCGAGGTCGGTCTCGAAGGAGGTCAGGTTGCGGTTGTTGATGCCGACCAGCCGGGCGCCGGCGCGGGCGGCGGCCGCGAGGTCGGCCTCGGTGTAAATTTCCACCAGGGCCGCGAGCCTCAGGGTTGAGGCCAACTGGATCAGATCCACAAGTTTTTGCTGATCAAGGATGCGTACGATCAACAGCACCGCGTCGGCCCCCATGGCCGCGGATTCGTAGAGCTGGTAGTCGCAGAAGATGAAATCCTTGCGCAGGACGGGCAGGCCGGAGGCGAGCCGGGCCTGCTTCAGGTCGTCTGCCGAGCCGAGAAAGAAGCGTTTCTCGGTCAGCACCGAGATGGCGCGGGCGCCGCCGGCCGCATAGGACTCGGCCAATCGACCCGGATCGAGATCCTTGCGGATCACCCCCTTGGAGGGCGAGGCCCGTTTGATTTCCGCGATGATGTTGACGCCCGAGGGCCCCGGGGCCTTGAGGGCTTCGAAGAACGGCCGGACATCATGCCGGGCCTCGGCTGCCGCCCGCAGCCGGTTGAGCGAAATCTCGCGCCGGGCGGCGGTTACCTCCGACTGCTTGGCCTGAACAATCCGTTCAAGAATATCGGGTGCCATGTTTGTGCTTCCTTCTCAAGGGTCCAGGGTCCAAGGTTCAGGGTGGGCATCGGATTAAGGGTTCAAGGGGCCCAGGGTTCCAGGGGTCAAGGGAAGGATGATGGTCTTTTCTCTTGAACCCTTGGACCCTCGAATCCGCTTCTTTATCCGGCCTGACGGGTGAAGTTGACCAGTTCCTCCAGTTTGCGGCGGGCGGAGCCGGAGTCGATGGATTCGGCCGCCAGGTGCATCCCCGCTTCGATGGTGTCGGTTTTGCCGGCGGCCACCAGGGCGGCGGCGGCGTTGAGTACGACCACGTCGCGGCAGGCCCCTTTGTCGCCTGCGAGGACCCCCCGGGTGATCTCGGCG
>JBFYWS010000484.1:0-3969 GCA_041310935.1 Desulfobacteraceae bacterium
CGGTAGTTGAACGAGAAGGCGGCGACCATGACAAGCAGGCCGATGCAGAACCAGACGATCTGCTTGTAAAACAGGACCTTCAGGGTGGCGGGAGGCGGATCGGCGGTCACGGCGCTGTAGACGGAGGCAAGCCCGATGCCGCCCAGCACCATGGCCAGTGCGAGCAGTCCCCAGTCGAAGTAGTGAATCAAGCGGCGATCGAACATGGAGTCACCTGAAAAAGGGTTCGAGGGTTCGAGGGTTCAAGTGAACAGGCCCGAAGCGTGTCTCCAAGCCGACCCGAGCCGTTTCTTGCCTTCAAACCGTGATCGTAAAATTTGTGCTGGATTTTCAAGCCGAAGGCATAGGTATTATTTTTCACTCGACCCCTCGACCCCTTGAACCCTTTGGTTATCCGTTTCCGGCCAGCACCCGGACGTCCTCGACGGCCGCCTTTGGCCCTCCGGCGGGGGCTCGCAAGTACGTCTTGACCATTTCCCGGGCGATGGGGCCGGCGGCGCTCGAGCCGTGCTCCCCGTTCTCGATCAGCACCGCCACGGCGATCCGCGGGGACCCCACGGGCGCGTAGCAGACGAACCAGGCGTGCGGGCGAAGATGCGGAGGGAGGTAGTCGTCCCCTCCCTCCTTGCGGCCGACGACCTGGGAGGTGCCGGTTTTCCCGGCGACGTCAATGTCTTTCAGGCGCGCACGGCTGGCCGTACCCCGCTCGCCGTTCACAGCACCCCAGAGCCCCTGCTGCACGATGCTCAGGGTCCGCGGGCTGGCGGGGATTTTCCCGGCCACCTGCGGCAAATTCTGGTGAACGACCTCGCCCTCCATCGTCTCCACTCGGTCCAGAATGAGCGGGCGATAGCGCGTGCCGCCATTGCCGACGGAGGCCGCCACCAGTGCCATTTGCAGCGGGGTCGTCAGGTCGTAGCCCTGACCGATGGCGACCGACAGGGTTTCGCCCTCCTGCCAGGGCACGCCGAAGCGCTTTTTCTTCCACACCGATGAGGGGATCAGCCCGCGCGCCTCCTGGTCCAAGGCGATCCCGGTGCGCGCCCCCAGCCCGCAGGCCTTGGCATACCAGGCGAGGCGGTCGACACCCAGGCGCTGCCCGACACGGTAGAAGAAGACGTCGCAGGATTCCGTCAGGGCCCGCCGAACGTCCACCCGGCCGTGCCCCTCCTTTTTCCAGCATCGGAAATCGCGTCCACCGAACGGCAGAGAACCCGCGCAGTCGAAGGTGGTGGTCTCGTCGATGACCTTCTCCTCCAGGCCGGCGATGGCGGTAATGATTTTGAAGGTCGAGCCGGGCGGGTATTCACCCTGGATGGCCTTGTTTTCCATCGGCCGGAAAGGATTCGTGAGGAGCGACTCCCAGCTGTCCGCGGCAATGCCGCTCACAAACGAGTTTTGATTGAACGACGGGGAGCTGGCCAGGGCCAGAACATGGCCGTTTTGCGGGTCCACCGCGACCGCAGCCCCGACAACCCCTTCCAGGAGCTCCTCGGTCTTATGCTGCAGTTCCCGATCGAGCGTCAGGTAGATGTTCTGGCCCGGCCTGGCCGAAACCGTGCTCAAGACCCGCATCACCTGGCCGTTGGCGTTGACTTCCACCTGCCGGCCGCCCGGCTCGCCGCGCAGAAACGCCTCGTAGGTCCGCTCCACCCCGAACCGGCCGATGTAGTCCCCGCCGCGCAGGCCGGGGAAATCGCCGCCTTTCAGCTCCTCGGTGTTGATCTCGCCCAGGTAGCCGATCACGTGGGATGCGCTCGTCCCGTACAGGTAGTTGCGGCGCAGCCGCACGTTGACCTGTACCCCCGGCAAGTCCACCTTGCGGGCCTCGACCACGGCCAGCACGTCCCGGCCGATGTCCTGCTTCAGCAGCACGGGTTTGAAGGCGGCGAGCCCTTTGCTGTTTTTCACCCGGCCGAACAGGTCGTCGGAAGGGATCTCGAGATGAGTCGAAAGGTCCCCGAGCACCCGGCTGGTATCCCCGGCGTCCTTGGGCGTGAAGCTCACGTCGAAGGAGGGCCGGTTCTCGGCCAGTTTCATGCCGTTGCGGTCCAGGATCAACCCCCGGGGCGGGTCGACGATCTGGAGGCGGATGCTGTTGTTGATTGAAAGCCGCTGGTATTCCTCCCCTAAAACGACCTGCAGGTAGATCAGGCGCACGAATAGCGCCACGAATGCCACCAACGCGCAGATCGACACGCCGACGATCCGCTGCTTGTACCACTCGCTGTCCAACGTGTTGACGTAGCGCTCCATGCGCTGTACCTCTCGCGTTCTTCCGCCGGCATCAACGCGCGGCGGCCGGCTGGCCGGCATCCGCGCGCTGCATTCGTTTGCCTATGAACCGCCGGGCATGCCGCATGAACACGGCCAGAAAAGGGCCGACCAGCAGCACCCAGCCGATTTGCTCGGTGATCACTCGCAGCGCAGCGCCGGGGTGAGGCAGGCGCGGTCCGGCAACGACCAATGTGCCGAAGAAAATGAGGTTCTGCAGCAGCACGCCCGCCATGATGAGCGTCACCAGCAGAATCGGGTTATCGGCCCGGATGACCGATGTCGCCAGTCGCACGCCGATCGACAACCACACATACGTGGTCAGGTAGAGCCCGAACGCCCCCCCGTACAGGTGATCCATCAAAATCCCCAGAAACATAACAAACGGCACGCTTTCATGCAGCGGCCGAAACGCGGCCAGGTAAACCACCAGGGGCAACAGCAGGTCGAAAAAATTCCCCATGGCCGGCAAACGCGGAATGATGGCGGTCTGGCATACCACCAGGCCGAGACCGATGGCGATGTAAAAGAAAAATCTCATTTGCGGTCCATCGGTGCGCGCGGGGTCGGTTTCAGGATCACCAGCACTTCCTCCAGCGTGTCGAAATTCACGGAAGGGGTAACGCGCACCTCCTTGAAAAAATCGGAGCCTTGGAAATTGATGGCAGCCACGGACCCGATCAGAAGCCCTTTCGGATACACGCCGTCAAAGCCCGATGAGACCACATCGTCCCCGACGCGCATGTCTTCCTCGTGCATCACATAGTCGAGGTAGCACTCGTCCCGCTCCGCCCCTTTCACGACCCCCCGCGACCGGGTGCGCTGGACCAAGGCGTCGACGGCGCTGTTGCGGTCGATGATCAGCATGAGTTTGGACTGATGCGCAGAGACCTCCACGACCTGTCCGGCGATCCCCCGGGAGGTCACCGCGGGCAGCCCCTTGCGCAGACCGTCGGCCGCACCCTTGTCGATGATAACGGTGTTGAACCACGCGGAGGGGTCCTTCGCAATGATCTGAGCCGCGATCCCCGGATGCGGAAGGGAGCGCTGGAAAGCGAGTAGGTCGCGCAGGCGATTGTTCTCCAGATCGAGTTCGCGCTGCCGGATGCTCTCCTCCGCGGCCTTGCCGAGCTGTTGCTTCAGACGCTGGTTTTCCGCGGCGACGGAGACGAGTGAAAAATAGTTCCGCCAGGTCTCCCGCACCCCCTTCACCGCCCGGGAGGTCAGATCCTGGAAGGGGGCGGTGAAGGCAATCATCACCCCGCCTACGCCGAAAGAGGCGGGCCGCCGGATGGTGATCGTCAAAAAAATAATATTGACCGTGATGAGGAGAATCCCGGCAAGAATCAGAGCCGTCTTTTTGGAAAACATAGAGCGGTCAGTGGATCACGATCTCCTTGAGGAGGTCGATGTTGTCAAGCGCTTTCCCGGACCCCAGCACCACGGTCTCCAGCGGCCTCTCCGCAACGGTAATCGGCAGATTGGTTTCCTCCCGCAGGAGCTTGTCCAGGTTTTTGAGCAGGGCGCCGCCGCCCGTCAGGATGACGCCGCGGTCGACGATGTCGGCGGACAACTCCGGCGGGGTCTGCTCCAGGGCGATCTTCACGGTTTCCACGATCGCGTCGATCTGCTCGGAGATGGCCACCCGGATCTCCTCCGAGTCGATGGAGAGGATCTTGGGGATGCCCGAGGCGA
>JBFYWS010000514.1:0-5259 GCA_041310935.1 Desulfobacteraceae bacterium
CCAAGTGCGACGGGATCGTGCAGGTGTCGACCGGGGGCGGGGCGTTCGCCGCCGGGGCTGCGGTGAAAGACATGGCCCTGGGGGCCATCGCCATTGCCGAGTACGTGCACCGCGTCGCCGCGCGCTACCCCATCTACGTGGCCCTGCACACCGATCACTGCCAGGCCGACAAGCTGGACACGTTCGTGCGGCCGCTGATCGATGAAACCGAGCGGCGCCGGGCCCAGGGGCTGCCGAACCTCTTTAACAGCCACATGTTCGACGGCAGCGCCCTGCCGCTCAAGGACAACCTCGACATCGCCGTCAAGCTGCTGGAACGCTGCCACAAGAGCCAGATCATGCTCGAGATCGAGGCCGGTGTCGTGGGCGGGGAAGAGGACGGGGTCAAGGGCAGCGACGTTTCCACCAAGCTCTTCACGACCCCGGAGGACATGCTCGAGGTGGCGCGCCGCCTCAACGCGGTCAAAGGCGCGCGGTATCTCTTCGCCGCCACCTTCGGAAACGTCCACGGGGTCTACAAGCCGGGGGCCGTCAAGCTCAAGCCCTCCATCCTGAAAGACGGCCAGGACGCGGTGGTCAAGGCGCATGGCCCCGGCGCACGCTTTGCGCTGGTGTTTCACGGCGGCTCCGGTTCCACGTTGGCGGAAATCCGCGAGGCGCTCGACTACGGGGTGGTCAAGATGAACCTCGACACGGACACCCAGTACGCCTTCACCCGGCCAATTGCCGAGCATATGTTCCGCAATTACGATGGGGTGCTCAAAGTTGACGGCGAAGTGGGCAACAAGAAGGCCTACGACCCCCGCAACTATCTGGCCGCCGCGGAGAAGGGCATGGCGGCGCGAGTCAAGCAGGCCGTGAAAGACCTGCGGGGAGAGGGGACCACCCTTTTCAAGGGCTGATCTTCAGAGGAGCGCGTATCACGATGGAATTGAAACCAGAGGATCTCGAGGTTCAGCGGCTCGGGGCATGCCGCATCCAGTCCCCCATCTCCGGGGCGCACTTCGTCGGTGACGGGGACCAGGTCGTGCTGCATTCAAACCCGCTGAAACTCCAGGGCATGCTGGCAAAAGACGGCAAGCTGCTGGCGATGGAGCAGGCGGGCCCGCGGGAGAAGATTTACTTCGACCCGTCCAAGCTGAAGTGCGGCATCGTCACCTGTGGGGGGCTTTGCCCGGGGTTGAACGATGTCATCCGCGCGGTGGTGCTGAGCCTTTACCACAATTACAAGGTGCGAACCGTCTTTGGATTTCCTTACGGGTACGAGGGGCTGACCTACCGCTTCGGCCACACCCCCGTGGAGTTGGACCCGGCCGCCGTGAGCCGCATCCACGAATACGGCGGGACGATCCTGGGTTCATCGCGCGGGAACCAGGACGTCTCCGAAATGGTCGACACGATGGACCGCATGAACCTGGGCATGCTGTTTGCGGTGGGAGGCGACGGCACGCTGCGCGGCGCTCGGGACATCGCCGAGGAGATCCAGCGCCGGGGGCTCAAGATCAGCGTGATCGGCATCCCCAAGACCATCGACAACGACATCTCCTACGTGGAGCGGTCCTTTGGCTTCGAGACGGCCGTCTCCGAAGCGGTCGAGTCCATTGACGCGGCCCACACCGAGGCCAAGGGCGCCCGCAACGGGATCGGGCTGGTGAAGCTCATGGGCCGGGAGTCCGGCTTCATCGCCGTGTTCGCTGCACTCGCCCGCAGCGACGTCAACATCTGCCTGATCCCGGAGGTGCCGTTTAGCATGGAGAAATTGCTCGCGAACGTGCGCGCGCGTCTGCAGAACCGAGGGCATGCGGTCATCGTGGTGGCCGAGGGCGCCGGCCAGGAGTTGCTGGGGGACACTAACGAGCGGGACGCCTCGGGGAACGTGAAGTTCAAGGACATCGGGCTTTTCCTGAAGGACCGCATCAACGCCTACTTCAAGGGGACCGGCATGGACGCCACCTTGAAGTACATCGACCCGAGCTACACGATCCGCAGCGTGCCCGCCAACGCTTACGACTCGGCCTTCTGCCTGCTGCTCGGCCAGAGCGCGGTCCACGCCGGGATGGCCGGCCGCACGAACATGGTGGTGGGCTACTGGATGAACACCTTCACCCATGTGCCCATCCCGATAGCGGTCTCCGCGCGCAAGAAAGTGGACCCGGACGGCTGGGTCTGGAGCAGCGTGCTGACCAGCACGGGGCAGCCGAGGGATATGCGCTAGCGGCCGGGCCGAATCGAGTCGCATGCCAATCGCCCGGCGCCTCCCGCCGCGGTTCCCCCTATCGCTTCCGGGCTCTTCTCCCGTGTGAGTGGGGACCTTTTTCAAGCATCTGAAACAATCGGCACGTAATGGGACCGTGCATGTGTGCCTGGCGCTGACGGCGGATATGACTTCAATTTCGGAAGGGGGAGAATAACCATGAAAAAAGCAAGAGGGCTGTTGGTGGTGGTGATGATCGCCTGCCTGTTGGCAGGGTGTGCGGAAATGAACCAGGCGACGAAGGCCTCTTCGTCGCCGGTCATGGACAAGATCATTTCCCGGGGCGCGCTGCGAGTGGGGGTTTCCGGGGACATGCCGCCCATGAACCTGCTCACCCAAGAGGACAAGGTCATCGGCATGGATGTCGACCTGGCAACGATGATCGCGGAGGCCATGGGTGTCAAGCTGAACCTGCAGAGGATCGATTTTAGGGGCCTTTTGCCCGCCCTGGAATCCGGCAGCATCGACATGATCGTCTCCAACATGACCATGACCCCGGACCGCAACCTGAAAGCGGCGTTCGTGGGACCTTATTTCACTTCCGGCAAGGCGTTTCTCACCAAACGCAGCAGCATCGCCCAGGCCAAGGGGCTGCCCGACATCAACAGTCCGCAATTCACCTTTGTTGCCCTGAAGGGGTCCACCAGCGAAGCCGTGATCCAGAAGGGCGCGCCGCAGGCGAAACTGCTGGCGACCGGCACCCAGAACGAGGCCATCCAGATGGTGATCGACGGCAAGGCCGATGCCATGATCGCCGACTACCCCATCTGCGTCGTCGCGGCCTTCCGCAACCCTGCGGCGGGTCTGGTCTCGGTTGTGGCCCCCATCACCTACGAGCCTATCGGCATTGCCGTGCCCAAGGGCGACCCGCACCTGCTCAACTGGCTGGGCAACTTCCTGCACAGCCTGGAGAAGGCCGGATACATGAATGATCTGAAGGAAAAATGGTTCGCCCAGCCGACCTGGCTGCCGCAGATGAAATAACAGGAGCGCTGATTTCATGCATGGTTATGGCCCCATCGTCCAGTTGCTTTTTTTTGATCATTTTTATACCATGGATTAACGCCAACGCCTGCCGAAAGGGGCCCTTCGTGATCGAACCCCAACGCGACATCACCCGCACATTTCTTGCGGTGCTCTTCATCGGAGTTCTGATCGGAACATCCCTCTGGATCCTGCGACCCTTCTTGGGAGCTGCAATTTGGGCGGTGACGATCGTGACCGCGACCTGGCCGTTGATGATTTACTTCCAGCGTCGGCTCTGGGGCCGCCGGTCGCTGGCGGTGGCGTTGATGACCGTGGTCCTTCTCTGCGTTCTGTTGGTACCGCTCTGGCTGGCGATCGGCACCATTGTGTCGAACGCCGACCAGATTGCCGGTTGGGTGAAGTCGCTGTCCGCTTTCGAGGTTCCGTCGCCGCCGGACTGGCTTGCAGGCCTGCCGCTCTTCGGTAGCGACTTAATAGCGGCATGGGAGAAGGTTGCGGTGGCGGGGCTGCAAGATTTTATAAAAAAGCTGGCCCCATACGGCGGCACGGCTGTCGGGTGGTTTGCCACGGAAGTGGGCGGCTTCGGGGCCTTGGTCCTGCAATTTCTGCTGACGGTCGTGTTCGCGGCACTCCTTTACGCCAGAGGTGAGCATGCGGCCTCGTGGATCAAGCGTTTTGGAAATCGTTTGGCAGGAGCGCGGGGGGAGCATTCGATCCGGTTGGCCGGACAAGCCATTCGCGGCGTCGCTCTCGGCGTTGTGGTGACCGCACTGGCCCAGTCGGTTTTAGGCGGTGTCGGACTGGCCGTTGCCGGAATCCCTTTTGCCACGATTCTCACGGCAGCGATGTTCATGCTGGCGATTGCCCAAATCGGCCCCCTGCTCGTGCTGGTGCCCTCGGTCGCCTGGCTTTACTGGAGCAACAGCACCGGATGGGGAACGTTTCTGCTCCTTTGGACACTGGTGGTCGGGACCATGGACAACTTTTTGCGCCCCATTCTGATCAAGAAAGGCGCCGATCTTCCCCTGCTGCTCATTTTCGCCGGTGTCGTCGGCGGCCTGATCGCGTTCGGCCTCATCGGCATCTTCGTGGGGCCGGTAGTGCTCGCCGTGGGCCACAAGCTTCTATCGGCATGGGTCGATGATGACCTCGCGGAGGCCGAGCCGCCCGGCCGGCAAGGGTCATGAAAGGCAGGCCGCCTGAAAACAATACCATTCTGAAACGATCCGTGGTAGAGGAGATAGCACTATTCACGTTTTGAATTAGTGCCAGGCAAGAGAAAATTGCGGCAGGGCCTGATGTTTTCAGAGATGACAGGGTGTTCTAACAGACGAAGGAGACGACATATGTTAAAAAAGAGTTTTGTCGCTGCTGTGTTGGCAATTGTTTTGTTGGTAGGAGCGAACGTGGTTTTTGCCTTGGATCCGATCCCCAAGCAGCCCGGGTTCAGCGGGTACGTCCAACCGGGGCTCGGCTACCTGAGCATCAAGAGCAACATGGTGGCCAAGGTTCTGAGCTTCGATCTGTCGGATCAGAAGATCAACAACCTCAACGACGAACCCGACTCCCAGTCGACCGCGTTGTTCAGCCTGCCCTTCAAGCTCGCCTACACCTTTCAGGGCGGCCGCACCCAGGTGTTTCTGGGCACCGAAGTGGGGGACCTGCTCTCCTTCGACACCGCGCAGCAGCTGGCCATAAAACAGGACGTCGGCTCGCTCGGCGTTATGCAGGCCGGCTTGCTGTTCAGCGGAGCGACCCGGGTCTGGAAGGACCCCTACGCGACGAACCAGAACCGGGATGACACCGACCGTGGGAACATGGGGGCCCAGTTCACCTGGGACAAGATGTTCGGCTCCAACCTGGAACTGGAGTACTCCATTCGAAAGATCGACATCGGCAGCGAGAAGAGCGGTGAGTTCCTCGGGCTGAGCAATGCCGACCAGGACCGTCTGGACCGCAACGGTGTCGTCCACAAGGTCCCGGCCGCCTACCAGTTCACACTTGCCGAAAAGCACCGG
>JBFYWS010000524.1:0-4209 GCA_041310935.1 Desulfobacteraceae bacterium
CTGCGGGAATCGCTCGTCGGCAACCGCATCTCCGCCATGACCGGGATCCTCAACGGCACCTGCAACTACATCCTGTCCAAGATCACGGACGAGGGCAGCACCTTCGAAGATGCCCTGGCAAAAGCCCAGCAGGAGGGCTACGCCGAGGCCGACCCGAGCCTGGACGTGGACGGCCACGACACGGCGCACAAGATCGCCATCCTGAGCGCGCTCGCCTTCGGCATGGAGATCAACCTGAAGGATATCTACATCGAGGGCATCTCGCGCATTACGCCCCTGGACATCGAGTTCGCCGGCCAGTTCGGCTACCGCATCAAACTGCTGGCCATCAGCAAGGCGCACGCGGCCGCGGTGGAAGCACGGGTCCACCCCACCATGATCCCGTTCGACAACATCCTCTCCAATGTGAACGGCACCCTCAACGCCGTGACGGTGACCGGGGATGCGGCCGGCGATATCCTGCTCTACGGCCGCGGCGCCGGCATGCTGCCCACGGCGAGCGCCGTGGTGAGCGACCTGGTCGACCTGGCGCGCAACCTGATCGCCGGGGGTGGACCCGGCCGGCTGCCCGGCCTCGCCTACCAGATGCAGAACATCCGCCGGATACCGGTGTTGCCCATCGACGAGATTTCCACCCACTACTATTTCCGCTTCTTGGCGCAGGACCGGCCCGGCGTCTTGTCGACCGTATCGGGCATTCTGGGCCGGCACGGCATCAGCATTCAGTCTGTGCAGCAGAAGGGGCGCAAGACCAACGGCGCCGTTCCGTTGGTGATGCTCTCCCACCGGGCCCGGGAAGCCGACGTGCGGCGGGCTCTCGCCGAGATCGGCGCGCTGGACGTCGTCGCCGCCCGCCCGGCCCTGATCCGGATCGAGGACGACAATCTGAAAGATTGACGTTGCTCCGGTCGCACCGCCACCGCATGTCGGTTGAGCGAGGATGCGGAGTTTTGGAATTTATAATGATGAGGTGAAGAGACATATGCATCTTGTATGCTCCGACTTGGAAGGCATTTTCCTGCCCGAGATCTGGATCAAGTTCGCCGAGAAGACCGGCATCCAGGAGCTTCGGCTGACGACCCGGGACATCTCCGACTACGACGTCCTGATGCAGCACCGTCTGAAAATTCTCAAACAGCACGGGTTGAAGCTTGCCGACATCCAGGCGGTCATCGCCACCATGGACCCCCTGGAAGGCGCCCTGGAGTTTCTCGACTGGCTGCGCTCGGTCACCCAGATTCTGGTCGTATCCGACACCTTCGTGCAGTTTGCCGGCCCCCTCATGCAAAAGCTCGGCTTCCCGACCCTGCTCTGCAACAGCCTGGCGGTGGCAGCCGACGGCACGATCGACACCTACGTCATGCGCCAGAAGGACGGCAAAAAAAAGGTCGCCCACGCCATGCAATCACTCAATTACACGGTGATCGGTGTCGGCGACTCCTACAACGACATCGCCATGCTGCAGGCCGCCGACCATGGCATTCTCTACCGGCCGCCGGAAAACGTGCGCCGGCAGTACCCGGCTTTTCCGGTGGCGTCCGGTTTCGATGAGCTCAAAGGCATGATTCAATCCATCATCGGCGGCGACGGAGGGCGGCGGTGACGCATCGGACGACCTGCCGGGTGATCTACGGCGACACGGACCGCATGGGCTACGCCTACAACGGCAACTACTTTCGCTGGTTCGAAATCGGCCGCACCGAGATGTTCCGCGCCCTGGGCCTAGCCTACAAGGTTATCGAAGAGCGCGGCATCTTTCTGCCGGTATCCGAATGCCACGCCAAGTTCACGACCCCGGCCCAGTACGACGACCGCATCGTGATCGAGACCACGGTGGACGCTGCCGTCAAGGGCGGCGTCAAGTTCGACTACCGGATCTACCGCGAGGATGGCGGTGCGCTCCTGGCCGAGGGGTACACGAAACACGCCTGTGTCGATCGCGAGGGCCGGGTGGTGCGGCCGCCGGGGTTTATCAAGGACTTGGTCGGCAAAGCACCACAATAGTTAATGTTTAAATTTAAGGTTATGACTATGAAGCCCGATTTTTCGGCATTTGAACGTTGCCGCCTGCTCGTCGTCGGCGACCTGATGCTGGACGAGTACGTCTGGGGACACGTGGAGCGGATTTCGCCCGAGGCCCCGGTGCCCGTGGTTTCGGTGCTGAACGAGGAGTTCACCCTCGGGGGAGCCGCCAACGTGGCCAAAAACCTCTGCCTGCTGGGCGCCCACGTTGCGGTGGCCGGCGTGGTCGGCACGGGCCCCCAGGGCAGTCGCCTGCGCTCCGAACTGGCCAAGCTGGGGGTGGATGTGAGCGCCGTGGTCGAAGAAGCCGGCCGGCCGACCACCCGCAAGACCCGCATCATCGCCGAACACCAGCAGGTGCTGCGCATCGACCGCGAAACCACGTGCGAAATTTCCAGGGCTTCCGAGCAGGCCCTCATGTCCCGGGTGCTGGAACGGGTGCCCGACGTGGACGTGGTCCTGATATCCGACTACGGCAAAGGGGCGATCACCCGTGCGCTCATTAAGAGCCTGGCCGCAAAAGCGCGATCCGCCGGCAAGCTCACCATCGCCGACCCCAAGGGTATGGATTTCTCGAAGTACGCGGGACTGGCACTGATCACCCCCAACAAGAAAGAGGCCGCACTCGCGGCCGGTATCGAGATCAGGGACGAGCCCGGACTGCTGGCGGCAGGCCAACGGCTGCTCGAAACAGTGGCCATCGACAAGCTTCTCATCACCTGCGGCAAGGACGGCATGGTGTTCTTCGAGCGCGGTGCGCTCCCGCTCAAGATCGGCACCCGGGCTCTCCAGGTCTACGACGTCTCCGGCGCCGGGGACACGGTGGTGGCGGCGCTGGGCCTGGGGCTTGCCGCGGGCCTCTGCTACCCGGATGCCATCGCCATGGCCAACGCCGCCGCGGGCGTTGTCGTGGGCAAGGTCGGCACCGCAGGTGCCTCGCGCGCCGAGCTGGCCGATGCCCTGCAGCCGTCGGCCGACCCCTCCGCGATCAAGCACCGCCGCCTGCCCGAACTGGCCGACGTCGCGCGGGAACTCCGCCGGATGGGCCGGCGCATCGTTCTCACCAACGGCTGTTTCGACCTCCTGCATGTGGGGCACATCCGGCTCTTCACGGTTTCCAAGACGATGGGGGATGTGCTGATCGTCGCCGTGGACGACGACGAATCGGTGCGAAAGCTCAAGGGCCCGGGCCGTCCCTTGATCCATGCCGCCGAGCGCGTGCGCATCCTGAGTGCCATGGAGAGTGTCGACTACGTCGTCGTGTTCCCCACCCAGGAGCTCGACCGGGTGATCGAGGCCGTCCGCCCGGACGTGCTGACCAAGGGCAGCAACTATGAGACGGATGAAGTGCTGGGCCGCGAGGTGGTCGAACGCTGCGGTGGCCGGGTCGCACTGATCCCCGTAACCGAAAGCATCTCCGCCAGCCGCATCATCGACACGATCAAAAAGGTCTGAGGCGGGGGATTGAGTCTATTGAGTCTATTGAGTTTGTTGAGTCTATCGAGTTGATCGAACGAGTCGTTTTTCTCCTTGCACCTTGAACCGTGCGCCGTTCTTATGCTCTCCATCCAACACCACCCGGCGGGCCTGACTTTTAAGATCCGCGTTCAGCCGCGCTCCTCCCGGAACATGATCGTCGGCTTGCTCGGCGACGCCCTCAAGGTGAAGCTCACCGCGCCGCCGGTCGAGGGTGCCGCCAACACGATGGTGATCGAGTTCCTGGCCCGCTGCCTGGGAGTCGCCCGATCCGCGGTCGAAATCCGCGCGGGCCAGGCCGGCCGCATCAAACAGATTCTCATCCGCTGCGATCCCGCCGACAAGCCGCGCCTGCGACAATGCATTGCAGACCTTGCCTCGAATAAATCCCGCTGACCGTTTTGACGTTGAGCTCTGCGCTTTTTTCAACGGCCGGCAGAAGACTTTTTGAGAAACACCTTGACTTATCAGCAGGCATTGCTTATGATCCGGGTTCAATTGCTGCGGGGTGGAGCAGTCTGGTAGCTCGTCGGGCTCATAACCCGAAGGTCACAGGTTCAAATCCTGTCCCCGCTACCAACAAAATCAAGGGGTTACGGTGAAAATCGTAACCCCCTTCTCTTTTGATTCCAACCGCATTTCCAACCCGAAAAGAGAAAATAAAGGTAAATCGAGGTAACTGTAGGTACATGCGCCTGGAATACCGAATTG
>JBFYWS010000530.1:0-4420 GCA_041310935.1 Desulfobacteraceae bacterium
CGCCGTCCCCCAGGGCGGCGAGGGCGTTGTTGAACAGGTTCAGAAATATCTCCTGAAGCCGGCCGCGGTCGCTCTCGATCTTGGGCACATCGGGGTCCGCCGTCACATGGAACTCGATCGATCGGTACTCCGCTTCCTTGCCGAGGAAACCGAGCACTTCTTGGATGATTTCCTCGATGTCCAGGGGTTGGAGTTTGATGTCCATGTGCCGGGCAAAGCTCAGGAGTCTTTTCGTGATGTTGGCGCAGCGTTCGACCGAAGCGAGAACCGACTCCACGAGGCCCAGCAGCTTGTCGCCCGCAGCGTGTTCTTTCCGCAGGGTGAGCAGGTCCTTGATCAGACCCGCTTTTTCGTTGATGATGGCGAGCGGGTTGTTGATCTCGTGGGCCACACCGGCCGAAAGCCTCCCCAGGGAGGCCATTTTGTTGGCGTATTCCACCTTGTGCAGGGTCATGACGCGTTTGCGATCAGCCGCGTGGATCTGATTGACGAGGTAGGTGGACACTCCCAGAATCACCATCAGGATGATCGTGATACTCAGCACCAGGAACACGATCAACTTCTTACGGGTATCGTTCCAGGGCTTCAGGAGTTCGCTTTTCTTCTTGACCGCCATCAAAACGAACGGGGTCCCGGAGATATAGGCATAGCCGGTGACGAACTCCTCCCCGGCCGATGTGACTTCCATCACCCGGGTCTTCTCGGAAAATTCCGGAATAGCGATGGGGATGCGCACCAGCGCGCTGCCGAAAAGCCGCGAAGCGGTTTGCAGCACCCCCTCCGTGTTGACGAGAAAGATATCCCCCTGGCCGCTCACCTCGACTTCGGAAATCAGGTCGTTGAACTGCTGGGTGTCGATGGAGGCCCGCAGGACGTAAAAGCGCCCTGTCGGCAGATCGTGCTTTACGGACACGACCAGGTGGAGCTGCTGCCGGAGCCCTAAAAAAACATCGCTGATGTGAGCTTCCCCGCTGCGCAGCTCTTTGAACCAATCCTGCTCGCTGTAATTTTTTCCCTTGAGGTTGTAAGGCCCCACGTAGGTATGCTGAAGCCCGGTGTCGTCGATCACCCCCAGATCGGTAAACCCGCCGAAGCCCTTCTTGAGATTCTCCAACAGCGCCGCAAGACGCAGAGGATCGCCCAACGCCTGATAGGAGTTGTCTTTATCGATGAAATTCAGGGCGGAACGGCGCTCGGACAGGAAAAACGAAATGCTTCTCCGGGTGTTCGATACGAGTCGCGCGGTCTGATAGTCAATGTCGGACTCGATGGCCTGCTGGTTGACCTTGTAGTCGACCACGGTCATGAAGACGAGCGGCGCCAGGGCCACCGCCGCCGTGCTGAAAACAGCCAGCTTCCACATCCGGCGAAAGTTAAACAGGTGCTTGTACGGACCGGATGCGACATCTTCGTGATCCCAGAAAGCGGGTTTGAGTGTGGACCATAATGTCATGGGCACCCCTGCCTTCGGCGGCGTTGAAACGTGAATCAGGAATTTCTCATGGCGGCCAAGTTCTGCCGCATTTTTTCGTTGGCTTGCTTGAGGGTTTCGGTGAGCCGGTCGATGTCCACCGGCTTCTGGAGGTAGGCGAAAGCACCCAGCTTCAAGCAGGTCGCCCGGTCCTCCTCGGACCCGTGCCCGGTGAGGATGATCACTTCGATTTCCGGCCGTGTCTGTTTGACCCGGCGCAGAACTTCAATACCGTCGATCCCGGGCATCTTCAAGTCCAGGATCATGACCTCCGGCTCATCCTCGCGGATCATGCTGAGCGCGGACTCCCCGTCATAGGCCACCGCTGAGCCCATGTCGCGCATGAGCAGCCGTTCGGACAGTGTCTGGACGAACTCGCGTTCATCATCGACCAGCAGCACCTTGGAGGGCAGCTCGAAGTCAACCTTGCGGTAGATATCCGCCTGATGATAGCCCTTGCCGATCTTGGTGGATAGAGAACGGACGCCCGGCATCTTTGAAGCGATGGATTTAAGCTCCTCTTCCAGACGGTTCAACATCAAGACATGCTTGTTGATGGTCAGTGTGACGGCTCCGTTTTCGGCGTCAACCTCGACGTGATGGCCTTCCTTCGCCAGGGCGACCTCGACCTGGGCGGCCAGCAGAAAGTCTTGAATCGCCTGCTGCGACTGGGGGGTGACCTTCAAAACGTCCTGGCCGAGGTTGCGCACGATCAGATCGGTCGCCTCCTTCACCGCCACCTTGTCCGTGGGAATCAGGATGTCGTAAAGGGCGGTGGCCCACGGGTCGCTGCTGCCCGCAACGGTGTTCACCCACAGGGCCGCCTCCTCATCCTGCTTCCGAACGAGTTTGGCGGCCTCCTTGGCGGGCATCCCCACATGCAGGGCGGCCGCGGCTGTCCTGGATTTCAGATCCGCGACCAGACAGATTCGCAGGACATGGCTGATCTTCCTCGGAATGAGATGGCCCGAGAAGCCGGCCACGAGCAGGCCGTCCGAGAAGAGCATTTCGGCCATGGCCAGGCGCAGATAGGTGATCGACCGTTCCTTCTCGTGCGTAAAGGTGTTGAAGGCCGACGCCTTTCCGGAAAACGCCTTCTGGATCTTGTTCGCCGCCAGACCGGAAAGCGAACTGGCGGACGATACCACATCCTCGTCCCGGATCAACCGGCACCCGGCCCGGTCGACCAGCTCCCTCAGGACATCCTGCTCATTGCAGTAGCTTCCACTAAACAGGGTAATCATAGACATAGGGGGCCTCTTCTTTATGGAGTTGGCGTGGCAGATAGCATACGGTTTGCAGCGGACAATCCGGTTCTGTGGCATCGCGGTGGGCGTCTGCGTGGACCGCCGCGATGACCTGTTCGATGGTCGGGTGGATGTGATCGGCGCCGATTTTGGCATCCAGATGGGTTCGTTGCATCACCTGCATGACGGCTTCGTTGATCCCGCTGAGGGACACATCGAGCCCGGCGCTTCGAATCCGATCCACCAGCAGAGACAGGGTCTCCTCGCCGGAGGCGTCCATGTCATTGATGCCGTTGGCGACGATCACGATATGTTTCAATTTTTTCATGGCGCGCATCCGTTCCGTCACCTGATCTTCCAGGTAGCTGGCGTTGGCGAAGAACAGCGGGGCGTCAAACCGGATGAGGGCGATGTAGGCGCACTCCCGGAGGCCGTGCGTCGCAGCACAGCGCAGGGCATCGTCTGCGTGCCGTGCCAGGACCGTCACCTTGGGCCGCATGACTTTGTAGAGAAAAACGAGCAGCGAGAGAACCACGCCGATCATGATGCCCTTGTCCAGATGCGGAGCAAAGATCAGCGTGCAGACAAACGAGATGATCGAAATAATCCCGTCCAGCCGCTGCGCCTTCCAGGCGTGGACAAACCCGTGAACGTTGATCAGCCCGATGACGGCCATCATGATGACCGCCGCCAGGACGGATTGGGGCAGGTGGTAGAGCAGGGGGGTCAGGAACAACAGCATGATTACCACCGCCAGGCTGGTGAACACGCTGGAAAGACCGGTCACGGCCCCTGCCTGGAGGTTCACGGCCGAACGGGAAAACGATCCGGAGATGGGGTAGCTTTTGCCGATGGCGCCGATCATGTTGGCCAGCCCCTGCCCGATCAGCTCCTGATTGGGGTCCAGGCGCTGGCCGGTTTTCGCGGCCATGGCCTTGGCGATGGAGATGGCCTCCATGAACCCGAGAAAAGAGATGATGGCGGCATACGGGAACAGACGCAACAGCATCGAAAGCTCGATTTTCGGCAGGGTCAAGGTCGGCAGCCCCTTGGGGATCATCCCCACCACGTCGCCGCCGCCCGTCAGCCTGACGGCGTCCGGCTTGATCGGACCGTTGCCCACCTGAATCCGCCAGACAAATCCGTCGTCCCGGGCTCCCGGCGGAATTTCATGCGCGGGGAAAAACTGCATCTCCCCAGCGCTCTGAGAGACGCCCCGGAAAAGAAAACCCCGCAGTTGCTCCCGGTAGAGGTGCGCTTTGTCCTGCAAGTCTTCGATCTGAAGTGAGACGACCTCCGCGTCGCGCTTGGCATCCAGTACCGCGATGGCTTCTGCGGATGCCTTGGCCTCATCGAGCCGGCGCATGGCCTCGGTGCGTTTGGCCCCCAGTCGGGATACCTCTTCGAGCGCAGTGTTGAAGCTGCCGACCAGTTCACGGGCTTTGGCATGCTGAATGGCATTCACGTCGACCGCAGTGTTGTGCTGATAGCCGATCGTCCAGGAGATGACGGTCGTGATGGTGACCGCCACCAGCACATTCGGCACCCGCGGAGCGATCCGCTTGAGCGTGAACATGAGCGCAAACGCCAGCGCCCCCAGAAAGAAGGTGGGCCAGTGGGTGTACCGGCCGGCGGCCTGGATCACCCACATCACGGTCTCATAATGGTGCTCCGCCGTGTCGACCTGGACACCGAAGAGTTT
>JBFYWS010000534.1:0-6387 GCA_041310935.1 Desulfobacteraceae bacterium
GCCCCCTCGTGGACGCAATCGAGAACCAGTTCCGGATCCGGTGTATAATTAATCGTCGGCAGGACAATGCCCCGAAGCATCCCTTCCATGGCAAAGATGGACTCGATGGCGCTGGAGGCTCCCATGGCATGGCCGATCATGGACTTGTTCGCCGTGACCGGTGGGATCCGATCCCCGAACAACGCTTTCAAGGCCTGGTATTCCACCGTGTCGCCTATTTTGGTGGATGCGGCGTGGGCATTCACAGAGGCGATGTCCTGCGTGGATATCCCGGCATCGTCAATGCTGCCGGCCATGCAGGCTGCAACCGTTCTCAGGTAGGGCGCCACATAGTGATGCGCGTCCGAATTCATGCTCGACCCGGCGATCTCGATGGCATATCTCAAACCGTGCGCATCGGCGAAAGCTCTGGTCGCCAGGATGATGCAGCCGGCGCCTTCGGAAATAACAAAGCCCCGGCGATCGATGGAGAAAGGGCGGCTGGCTCTGTCCGGCGGTTCGTCCGCCTGGCCTGGTTTGACTTGATAGGCGCCGTTCATCGTCGCAAAGCCGGCCACAATCGGCTCGACAAGGGCAAAGTCAACGGCGCCGCAAATAGCCACGTCGGCCCGCCCGGCATCCAGCAGCAAGGCCCCGATGATCATTGACGTGACACCGGTGGCACACGCCGTTATCGTCGCCGCAATGGGGCCGGTCGCCCCTGTTAAAATCGATATTTTGCCGCCCACCATGTTGATGCATGAATTGGGATTGGCATACGGCGGCGGCATCTTGCCCTCGGCGATCATGCGACGGTCGGCTGCCAGAAAGGCATCCTGTCCGCCGATCGCCGAACTGAAGGTAATGGCCACCCTGGGCGACAGTTCCGGGGTGATCTCGATCCCGCTGTTAGCGAGCGCCCGGTGCACCACCAGCATGGCGTATTTAAAAATCGGCGACGGCCAGAGCGCTAGGCTGCGGGGGTTCAAGAACGCGTAGGGAGCGCTATCGATTTCGGCAACTTCTCCGGAAATTTGAACCGGAAAGTCGCGCGCCAGTGGAAACCGCGTCAGTCTGCCGACGCCGCTCTCTCCCCGTTCCGCCCGGTCCCACTGGGTTGCCAGATCGGTCCCCAGTGCGGAAACCGCATCATACCCCACAATAACGTTCTTTTTCGATGACATAACTCACGTCAGACCAAAGCCGAAAGGGCACACCGCTTACCAGGGCATAAACTGATATAGCTTGGCAAACATTTCGTAGACCTCAATCCAATTCTGCAAGTCCCGGGTCGTACGGATGTGCGCACGCTTGTTCACCATGACCCAGCTCATATGTGCCGCGCCGTCCTTGCAGGTGCCACAGTCTCTGGTTTCCGAAGTGCAGCAGCGGTGCATGGTGTTAAGGTCCGATGCCCACCGGATGAATTCGATCAAGCGTTTGGGGGCAGGGCTGCGGTGGTCCAGCGGCTGAGTCACGGAGGGGCATTCGTTCCAACCGAAGCTGCGGCCCAGCATTTTTCCGGTGGTAATGATTTCATGGTAATATTTTGAAGATATGAGGGTGTCCGGATAGGCATCCAGCATGGCATCCATTTCGACGCGAATCGCCTCGAGTTGTTCCGGCGTCCATGAAAACCCGTTGACGCCTTCATCGTTGGAAAGAAGCTGCAAATGGACCTTTAACCCCACGTCTCTTATTTTGCGGATGATTCTTTCCGTCTTTCCTATCTGCCGCGGTGTGATGGTGTAAAGATAGTAGACATTGGGGTCGCCCTCGTAATTCTGGCTCGATATGCTGAAGGTGTCTTTGCCGCGCAGGATCTTTTCATCCTGCTCGTCCCCCCACAAGGAAATTCCCAGCATCAGGTCCGGAAACCGGTCCCGGGGAATTTTTATCAGTCCGTTGGTCGCGCAAAACGTGGACAGGCGCTTGTAAAAGGCCTCAACCCGGTCGATGCACAGGGTGGGTTCTCCGCCGATCAATATGGCCAGGTTCACACCCCGCTCGGTTTCCCGGTCGATGAAAGCCTCCCATTTTTTGATGCCATTTTCCTCGGGGGCCGCCTTGTGTTCGTTCGAAGAGAAGAAAAAGCAGCCCTTGCAGCGCAGATTGCACCGATTGGTAACATCGTATATGGAGCTTCGAATGTTTAACTTGGAAATTTTTTTATAACGCTCATACCATTCTGGGTTCAGCAACGAACTGACGGTCTTCATTAAAATACTCCTTAAAGAGGTAGATAGGCTGAAGACCGAAGGCTGAAGGAAAAAACAGGACGTACACCTCCAACTCTTCAACGCCCTTCAAATCGCTGCCGCGGGTTCTAATAAATCTCATGCCCGGGCGGGGCGATCGGGTTATCGGACAGGTTGGGCCCTTTTTCATATCCCATGACCCAGACCGCAAGGTACGTGTCCACATAGTCGATCCAGGCTTTGAAGCTATCCGGATCCGTGGCATGGCGGAACATCCGGGCCGTGACCACCGCACTGCCTGCGGCATAATGCCGGCAGTCCGGGCAATCGGTGTCCGGCACACAGCAGGCTGCATCGCGATCCCAGGAGAGGTCCGCCCGGTACTGCCGGAACGAACGCCCGAGACCGATGTCGGTGGACGGGTTCATGCGCGGGTAGGAGCAGCTGAAAAGGTCGTGCAACCCCAGGGTGTGCGTGTGCGCAACGGCGCTGTAAGGGGAAAAAAGGACGTTACGCGGATATTTCCCCAATAGGTCGATCATGACCTTTCGACATTCCCTGAGCGAATCGGCCGTGTGGCGCAGACTGCCCTCGTACCCGACCGGCGCCGAGAACATGTTGAAGGTCAGCCGGCACCCCTCAGTTGCCAGAATCTCTGCAACCGGTTGGGCCTGGTCGATGTTCTCCCGTGTAAACGTATAGACGAAAACAGCCCTGGGATCGTTCCGGTAGTTTTCGATCTGCCTCCGGAGCATGTTCTTGGCCTTGCGAATGTTCAGACTGGTCTCATCCGACCCCCACACGGAAATGTGAATCCGGTATTGGATCGACTCCGGAATAAATATCAGCCCGTTGGTGGCAATGGCGCCCAGAGGAATTTCCTGATGGCACACCTCACAGAGATCGAGGACCAGCGACGGTTCGGCGCCAGCCAGCACCACATAGGTGATTCCTCTTTTTTTTTCCGATTGCATCAGTGCGCGCCAGGCGTCCAACTCCCTATTTTCGCGCGCAAACTGTTTATCCCCCTCATAATAATAACACCCGTCGCAGCGAATATTGCAGCGGTTGGTCATGTCGTAGGTGGATTCCCGCAGGAAGAACCATTTCTTGACCTTCTGCCAGCGCTCCAGGATCCGGGGATCGGCCAGAATTTCCGAAAATTTCCATTCTTTCTCGGGCAGCGGGTTTCCTCCACCACCGTTATTTTCGGTTGTAATCACCACAATTCTCTCCGAATTTAAACAGCGGCCCCTTCGGCGGCCTTTTCTTTCAATTTCCGTTCGATATACTCTGCGATCAGTTGAGCACTGGTCAGCTTGGGATAGTCATCCTCATCGATTCGAATGCGATATTCATCGCGGATCACCAGTGCCACGGTAGCTAAATCCATGCTGTCGATGCCCACTTCGTCAACCAGGTCGAGAGCCGGGTCAAATGTTTCCGGTGTCACGTCTTCGAGTTTCAGTTCCTGAATCATGATTTCGGCCACCCGCAGAAGAATTTTATCAATGCTATTGTCCCTCGTCATTATGCCGTGCTCCTTGTTCTCAAAATTTTGGCCCTATCAAGGCTCAAGAATACCGCTTCGTTTCCCCAACGTCATGGTGCCGCTGCAGGCGAGATCGTCTCCGGCGACGATGCGAAATACATACACGCCTTGCCGGTCCTCATTGGGCGTAACAATAACCTTCAGGCAATCCCCCGGCCTGATTATTTTTTTGAATTTGACTCGGCTGAAACCGGTAATGCTGACGTGGCATCCCAGCGCTTTGCACACGGCATCGTAGGCAATCCCGAGTTGGGCAATTCCCGGAAGAATCGGCTCGCCGGGGAAATGGCCCGAAAACCAGAGCGATTCCGGTGGGATGCACACGTCAGTGTGCATTTCGCCCGTTTCGGAGGTTTCAACCCGACCCAACAAATACCATACGGGCGCGTCATTCATCGAATCAGATACTCCCACAGCGGCCCGGAGTGTCCGCGCGCGTGCATTCTAGATAGGATGCGCGCCGCTGGCTCTCCGCCGTCACCGATCAACCAGTTCGATCTCCCATTGGCCTGCTGCCGCACCCGTGTCAAAATCTCTTCGCTCCCGATCCGCGAGGAGTGGTAAAAAACCGGTTCCAGCAGGTTCCGGGTGTCATCAACCTGCCTCTCATGCCGAGATAGGTTGTTCAGCTCGGTCTGCGGATAGATCCGCATCCCGCAAAACAGGAACAGGGCGCACTTAGCCAATTGTTCGATGCGTTCGAGGGTTTCATTCACCGTGTCGGAATTCTCCCCCGGCCCTCCGAACAGGAAGTAGTGCGCGACATGCAGGCCGGCCTCCACCGCCGCCGCATGCGCCTCGAACACATTCTCCGCCCTGAAGGGTTTGCGATAGGCCTTCAGCACCGGGTCGGACAACGACTCACTGCCGAACTCGGCGTGGCGCAACCCGGCATCCGCCAGGATCCGGAAATAGTCGCGGTCCATGCTCACCGGGGCGAAAAATGCCCCCCAGGGAATGCTCACGCCGGCCTTTTTGAAAGCCTTGGCTACGGCAAGGCTGTGGGAGCCGCTGGAATTGAAGGCGGCGTCCGTTACGAAAATATACCTGGCTCCCGCTTCCTGCAACTCGCGCGCGGTTTGGCCCACTTCTTCCGGGTCGAACAGCCGCAGGCTCCGTCCCTCGATAAGGGGATAGGTGCAGTAGATGCAATGGAAGCCGCACCCCCGCTTGGTTTGAAGATTCAGCATCCCTCCCCGTTTCAGGTAAAACGCCACATGGGGCAGGCATGCGTCGAACCTTCTCGTGATCTTGCCGGACCACGGCGGAGGCACAACCGCCGCGGAGCGCTGCGTGACGATGCCGGGGATCGGCGGCACATCTTCGCGGCACTCCAACGCATCCAGCAGCAGCGACAACCGTTCCCCTTCGCCGATGATCCCATAATCGGCGCCCAGTTCGCTCATCATCGGCTCCGGGAAGATGGCAAAACCGCTCCCGCCAAGGACCAGCGGGACCGCGGTTTGCGCGCGGATGGCACCGACCAGGTCCTTGTAATCTGCGAAAAAGCCGTCCGGATGGGTGCTGTCCGTGGTGTCGACGTTGCGGATGGAAAGACCTATAACCTCGGGGCCAAACCCTTCAATGGCCTTCGCCAGGGACTTCCCGTCCTCCTGCACGTTCATATCCACAATGCAAACCGGATGGCGCTCCGCTATCGCACCGGCCACATAATCGAGCCCGAGCGGGTATACCGGATAGGGCTGGGTGTGCGTATTGGCGGAGACCAGCAGCACCCTCATTGCCGCCCAACCTCCCTGGTCATTTTTTCAGCCGTGGAGAGTTTTCATAGATGTAGGCGGCCAGCGTTCTTAGACTCGCAAACACTTTCTCCCCGAGTTCGCGATTATCAATCCGAACCCCATAGTCCTTTTCGATCATAATGACCATTTCCAACACGTCAATGGAATCGAGCCCCAGCGTGCCGCCCACCAGAGGACCGTCGGCATCCATGGTTGCTGGCGATGCACCGGCCAGATCCAGGATTTCAACTATCCTGACCTTAAGTTCGTTTATCAGTTGTTCCATTCACCGTCCTTTTTGCAATGAGACTGTCAAACGAAAAAGTCTGCCGTATATGCCAATAACAATTTACACTACCGGCGAATTATTGTATCTCTTTATTACGCTGGAAATGACCTCAACAGATTATATTATTGAATAATAAACATATTTTCAATCTTTTTCCGTGAGAATACCAGACCCGGAATGAACCCCAAAGACGTGCGGCCTGAAACCATACTGCCCCACCGCGGTCGAATGTTGCTGATCGACGAGATTCTTGAACTGGATGACGACGGCGCCGTGACCCGGTCGGTTGTAACGGAAAGATGGCCGTTTTTCAACGGTCGGGACGTCAATGCCATCGTGCTGGTAGAGTTGGTGGCCCAAACCGCCGGGGTCCATAACGGGTGGATCCGGGAAAAATTGCATGGCCCCACGGCCGACAAGAAAGGCTGGATTGTAGGCATCCGGCAGGCCCGCCTGATGGTAGACGCCATCCCTCTCGGCACGGGGCTCATCACCCGATCGAAAAACCAGATGGAGTTCGAAGGGTTCCGCGATATCTTTGGCACGGTCGCAGTGGAGACACAAATCGTTGCTGAAATAGCCATCCAACTGCTGCGTTCCGATGCCACGGCGTGAAAACTATCAGGG
>JBFYWS010000100.1:0-4158 GCA_041310935.1 Desulfobacteraceae bacterium
GCAGTCACAAAAGTCACCGGCAAAGAAAAAATACCGGTCCAGCAGCAGCATGTCGGATTCGATGTTGAAGAAACCGAAGGCGACGGTTCCATGACTCAGGGAGTCGAAGGCAAGCGGCATAATTTGAAGTTGGAATTCGGAAGGTGGAAGGCGGATTAGGGGAGAAGAACCCTTTTTTTCTGGTATTTGGGGTTTTTTCTTTCTTCCGCATTCCGCATTCCCACTTCCTCCTTCCCCTTCCGAATTTATTCAGTCGTTACGTGAAACCGCCACTTGCAGACCGCCCCCTCTCGGCGGGGCTCCGGCGGGGCAAACAGGCAGCAGGTCTCGATGCGCGGGTCGATCTCCTTTGCGAAACTGTTGAATTCGAGACGGTGCATTTCACGGCAGTCGTATTCCTTGAGCCCGCGCCGGGTCCGTGCGTCCTGCGTCGGACAGGATGGAACCGAAATCATCACCTCTTCGGGGCTTTCGTCGATGTGATAGTCCACCAGGATGCACCAGGGCCAATAGCGCAGAGCCCGCACGAACCCTTTCAATCCTCGCTCCTCGATGGCGAATCGCTTTACAAGATTCTTGGCCGCCATGGCGGTAATGCGGCCCCACACCTTTTCATTCAACCGGTCGGCCGTGGGTTCGTCGAATTGCTCGGCAACCTTGAGATACCAGAAGGAATCCATCACCCGGTAATGCCAGAGCAGAAACTCGATATAGGCTCGGAGCTCCGGCGCCGGCATGGTTTCAAATATCTTAAGGTTCACGGAACCGCCTCCAGTCATTACTCTGCCAAGGTTTGAGTGCAATATATTACGGCGTGCCGGTCTACCGGCGGCCGATCGCAAGCATCCGCGACAGCAGGCTTCCGGCGAGAATCAAGCCGCCGACCAGCAAAAACCCGACGGAGAAGGAATACAAATCGCTCGACCACCCGATCAGCGCCGGCACCGCGCCGGCTCCGATCATAAACCCAAACGGCGTTACCATGGACACGGCAATGTTCCTCGCCCCGGCCGGAGCCATCCGGCTGATCGCCGCAAAACCGGCCGGGAAAAAGCACACTGCCAGCGCCGGTTGGATGAACACTATGTAGGGCAACCAGGCCGTTGGCGCAATCCCCAACGCCATGGTCAGCAGGCCGTTGAGCGCCAATATGAGAAGGATGGTCCGTTTGGGCCCGATGCGGTCTGTGAACCAGCCGCTGCCGAAGGCCACCAGGACTCCTGGAATCCGCGATACCGCCAGCAGTGTGTTGGCGAAATCGCGCTCGAGGCCGTGAGCGGACACCAGAAACAGCGGCAGCATGGTGTAGATCCCGAGGCTGCCGCTGATGCCGAGGCCGAACAACAGGATCATCAGCCAGTAGGATGGCAGGCGGGCCAACGCACCGATCGAGCGGAAGTTGGGGGACTCGCCGGCGAAGGCACCCACCCGGGTGAAACGCATAAAAACTGCGCCGGACAGAATCGCCCCCGCCCCCAGGATGGCCAACACGATTTTCCATGGATAGAGTGCAAGCAGCGCTTCGGCGAACAAAGGGGCCAGCACGAAGGCGAGGTTCGGGGCTACTTCGTGAATCGCGATCGCCTTGCCCCAGTGCCGCGGGCTCACAAAACCAGTGATGGCGGCGATGGCGGAGGGCAGGTAGAGCCCCGCGCAAAGCCCGGTCAGGAAAAGCCCGGCGCGGAGCTGCCACAGACTTTCGCTGGCGGCCGTCGCCAGCAGCGCCAGGCCGGTGCAGGCGATGGACAGCGCCATCGTCCACCGGTGGGTGATGCGGGCGGAGACAAAACCCGAGCCCATCAGGGTGATGAAATAGCCGGCCGAGAGGATTAAAAACAACGACCCGGCCTCGGCGTGGGTGATGTGCAGATCCTTCTCGATCGCCGGCATCAGGGGCGCCTGGACGATGCGCGCCATGAAGCTCATGAAAAAAAGAAGGGTGAGCAGAAAAAGCTGCCCCAGGCTGGACCTGAACGATTCCCCGTCATCCGTCGCTGCAACATCGGAACCGGTCGGCGACAAGACGCTCATCAACGGATCTCCACCCCGGGCCGCCGGTCCGCATGCGCCTGCGCCCGGGCCTGGATGAGTTCCGCGACGATGCTCACCGCGATCTCCTCCGGTGTTTCAGCGCCGATTGAAACTCCAATGGGGGAGTGAACGCGGCGGAGGTCCTCGACCGCAACACCCTCCTGCATCAGTGAATCATAGATCAGGTCGCGCTTGCGACGGCTTCCGATCATGCCGAGGTAGGTCGGCCGGGTCGATAGAGCGGCCCGCAACACCTCTCGGTCGTAGGCGTGCCCGCGGGTCACAATCGCGATATGGGTGGCTGGCGTGACGACGATACGCTGGAAGGCCTCGACCACTGGGCAGACCAGAAGCTGATCGGCCGTTGGAAACCGCCTGGGGTTGGCGAACTCCTCGCGGTCATCGATCACGCAGACCCGGAAACCGACCATCCGCGCCAGCGGCGCGACGAATGTGGAAATGTGCCCGGCCCCGAAAAGCAGCAGCACGGCATCGGCTTCCACCGGTTCAAGAAAAACCGTCGGCGTTCCTTCGCATTCCGCAAGGGTCACCAGCGAAGACTCCCGTACGCTGGACCATCGGGCGACATCGACGCCGGATACCCTCGGCAGCCAGGAGGCATCGCCGATGACGGACCCCTCCGCGGTGATCAGAAACCACCCGCCGCTTTGCCGGCCGTCCGCCACAAGCGTGACCAAAGTGCCGCACCGGCCCTGCCCTGCCATCGTGACGAGTTCCTGAAAAACGCGCCCTGCCCCGGCGTCCCCGGCGAAAACAGCTTCAACCAGCACGTCCACGTTTCCGCCGCAAAGCATTTCACTGGCCGCCACTTCCTGGCCCGTGAGTCGGATGTGCAGAACAGCGGACCTGCCGCTGACCATAACCTCCTTCGCCTTGCGCAGGACGCTGTGCTCCAGGAGTCCGCCGCCGATGGTTCCCACAAGGGTCCCGTCCATCTTGACGAGCAGCGCGGCTCCTACCCTGCGCGGCGCCGACCCGATCTGGCGGATGATCCGCGCCAGAACGCATTTTCCTCCGGCGGCCAAGATGCGCACCAATTCGCTGTATACGTTGACCATTCGCTATCCTGACAGATCGAAAACGGCCGTTATGGGCGACTCACCCAGCACCTGGCCGACAATAGCTCGCTGAATCCGTGAACCGTCGCGTCGCTTGAGAAGTCCGGCGATCCTGAAACCGGCGGCGCTTGCGCCGGGCGCATCGGCCTGGTTCAAAAACGCCAGACAGCGGCACTCCGCGGGTGCGCCCTTCAGCACTCCCCGCGCATGCCCGAGAGCGGCGGCGATAGCCTCCTCCGTGACCGCCGTCCCCGGCGGGAGACCGGTGATCCGTGAAAACATCTCCGCCCGGAACACCCATTGGTCCGTCAATGGCGTGCCGAGTGCGCGCAAGCCGACCATGCCCACCAACCAACCGGTGCAGGACGGTATCACCGGTTCGTGCCCGGCCGGCGCCTTGAGCGGGCGGTCGGCGGCACCGTCCGCCTCGACGATGATCCAATCGAACACCTGCGATGCCCGCAGCCGGTCTACCGTCTCCGGCGTCAGGCCCGCGAGTTTCCCCGGATCGGAGCTCAGCCCGGCTGCGGCCGTGATGTGCCGGTGCTCGTTGAGTTTCTGCGAGGCCCGCTCCAGTATCGTCTCGGCCGTGTCGGCTAAAATCACGCAGCGGGACTGCCCCTCCGCAGGCATGAAAATCCGCGTGGTCGTGGTCGTGAGCACCGTTGCGCCCTCGGCGGACAGCTCCTGGGCGAGGCGGAACATGAGGCTCGTCTTGCCGCCGGCCCCCACCAGACTGATCACGCCGCCGGCTTCGAGCATCAATGCGTTTCGCAGAGGACCCATAGAGTGGTTTGCCCGTTGGCCTTTAGCAGGGTGTTGAAAAACCGCGCCTGAGGCCGTGATCCGTCGTTGAGCGGCTTTTGTAAATGCTCATCCGCCTCAGGCGGACTGCGCTTTCCAAAACACCGCACGCCTTGGCTGACGGCCTGATGCTTGTTTTTCAACACCCTGTTAGTGCCGGTCGGCTTCGGTCGGTCCGCTTTTATGTGTTGAAGGTCCGCAGGATGGCTTCCAACACGGACCCGGCAACAGCGCGGGCTTTGTC
>JBFYWS010000101.1:0-5973 GCA_041310935.1 Desulfobacteraceae bacterium
CAGCCGGACAACACCGTCAAGGGGGGCACCGGCTGGGGGGTGGAGCTGGCCAAGCTCTTCAACCGCAACGTCAACGTTTACGACCAAGACCGCCGGGGGTGGTTCTCCTGGAAAAACTACCAGTGGGTGGCTGAAACGCCGGTCATTTCCGAGAAGACCTTTGTCGGCACCGGGACCCGGAATCTCACCGAGGACGGCCTCAAAGCCATCCAGGACCTCTTCACAAGATCCTTCGGCCCCGCGAATAAGTAGCCCGGCATCGAGAAAGCTTCACGCCGAGGCCAGGATGGAGCACACAGGCTCCGTCCCGGCCTCGGCGTGTTTCAGGGGCGCTTGCGATGAGGGTCAGGCCGGCCGCGCGCCTCCCCGCCGCTCCCCGAGTTTGATCTCGGCCTCCTGGAGTGAAGCGTAGCCGCTTTCCTTCACGAGGAACTCGTAGACTTCCTCCGACACGTTGATCCCCCGCGCACGCTTTGCGACCATATCCGCGTGCAGCCGTTCCAGCGTACGGTCGGAATAGGTTTCCAGCTCCCCGCGCGCGTAGGTTTCAAACGAGGTCATGGCCGCATCCTCCTCGGCATCGGTGAGGGGACGCGCCCCGCGCAGGAGGGCGGGGTATTTCCGGAGCATCTCCTCCTGCCAGCCGATTTTGATGCGGACGATCGCGTCGATCAGGGGATTCGTGTTCTCCTGCGGTATGAGGCCTTGCATGCGGGCGTACTTTTGCCGCATCAGGTTTTTCCCCGATGCCGCGGCCCGGCGCAGGTCCTCGAGGTAGCTTTCGAGGGTGTCAAATGACCAGACCGAGAACTGCACCCGCCGGTGGAGCTTGAAGCTCTCCGGGTGGTCCTGGCAGCCGCTCGTCTGCTCGCTGTTCACGCTCAGGAACATCGCAAGCTCGATGTCCAGGATTTCCTCTATCGTGCGGTTTTTGGCCATCATGGGGATCCCTTTCTTCCCGCCGGGTCACTGGGCAACCGACAGGCGCTGCCGCAGCTGCGGGTCGGATATCCCGGCATGGACGAGCGGCGCGTGGTCGAGCAGAAAGTCGCTGGGCGAATCCGAAAGCCCCTGCCGCCGAATTTCGTCGATCAGGAGCCCGGCAATTGCCTCCATGATCTGCGCCTTTTCAGCCGGGTCTCCGGTCTCCAGAAGGACCGCGACCCGTTCGTGGACCGGGGGGCCCAGGAGTGGGAGATCCCTGGCCGCGCGATGCAGCCACTTGTAGAAGGGCGCATAGCGCCGGTTGAGCAGGAAGACGAGGCTGATCGCGTCGGTGCAGAACTTCAGCGCGGAGGTTGCGGCGCAAAAGGTCTCGCCGCGTCTCAGCGACCGTGTGAAGTTGTATTGCCCGGTTTGTGCGATGGTGATGCACAGGGAGGCAATCTTTTTCAGCCGGATGTCCTCGGGATAATAGGCGAGCAGAGCCTCCCGAAAGCGCGTGACGTCGCCCAGGGGATCGCTAAAAATCTTCCCGTTCGTGCAGGTGGCTAAAGCGTGCTCCGGGATCCTGAGCCATTCCGAAAGAGTCGCGGGCGGGCGGGTGAGGCCAGTGAAGCGCCTGAAAAACGCGCTCGTGCGCGACACCCCCACGCGCCACTCCTCGCCGGGGCTTGCTCGGCGCGGCGCAAACCCCATGAAGGCCGCCGGCAGTTGCACGTAGGCGCTTTGGAGCTCCCCGCCGATGCGCGTGTCGTCCTCATCGGTCAGCCACAGGCAGAAGCCCGGCCCCCAGTCGTGGTCACGGGAGACCGCATCGTCGAAACCGAAGCACTCCGAGCCTGGCCCCGCGAGGCCCGCGGCGATGCGCTCCGCGAAGGGGCCGAAGCGCCCGCGGATCATGGCGGCCCCGCATGTCCGGTAATACTCCTCGGCGAGATCGAGGCCCTTCACCGTCAGCTCTCCCCCAGCACGGCCTCGAGGCGTTCGACATTTTCGGCCGTGAAGCGCAGCTTGGATTCGCTCCCGGCCGCGGTGTAGAGGGATAGCGCTTCACGGTACCACCTCAAGGCGTCCGCGTGGTCCTGCAGCATGAAGCGGGTGTAAGCGATGTTCGTGCACTGGTCCGCGATCCGCTCCGTGTGGCCGAGTTCGCGGTAAATGGCCAGCGCCTGCTGGTAGTTTTCGAGCGCGTCATCCGGCTGCTCCAGGTCGCGGTAGACCGAGCCGATGTTGCCCCACTGCTCGGCGACCCGCATCGGCTCATCGCCCTGCTTGAATAGCACCAGCGCTTCTTCGAAGCAGCCGAGGGCCTCCTGAAACCGCTGCTGCCGCACCAGAGTCAGCCCCTGGTTGGTCCGGGCCATGGCCCGCTTGCGGGGCTCGGCCTCCTCTTCTCGCGGTGTGTGTTCGTTCACGGTGCTTCCTTGGGAATAGGCAGCGGGCGCCGGCGCAGGCCGGCGACGATCGACCACAGGAGGATTGCGGCGGAGATGCTCAGACATGCGAGGCTGATCGGCCGGGTGAAGAAAACCGTGAAACTGCCCCGGGAGAACATCAGGGAGGATTTAAAGTAATACTCGATCAGCGGGCCCAGCACGAAGGCGAGCACCAGCGGGGGTGAATCGAACTTGAGCTTTTTCATCAGGTAGCCGATGATCCCGAAGCCCAGCATGAGGTAAACGTCGGTGATGCTGTTGGCCACCGAATAGGACCCTACGGTGCAGAACAGAACGATCGCCGGCATCAAATACGGGTAGGGTATCCGCAACAACTGGACCCACAAACCGATGAGCGGCAAGTTCAGGACCAGCAGCATGGCGTTGCCTAAATACATGCTGGCGACCACCCCCCAGAAGATATCCGGGTTCTTGGTGAGCAAGAGCGGTCCCGGCGTGACGCCGTGCAGGATCAAGGCGCCGAGCAGCAGGGCCATCACTACGTTGGCGGGCAACCCCAGGGTCAGCAGCGGGATGAAGGCCGCCTGAGCCGCGGAGTTATTGGCGGCCTCCGGTGCGGCCACCCCCTCGATCATGCCGGTGCCGAATTTTTCGGGATATTTCGAGAAGCGCTTCTCGACCGCATAGGCGACAAACGACGAGAGCACCGCCCCGCCGCCCGGGAGAATTCCCAGGATAAAACCGATCACGGTCCCCCGCAGAATGGCCCATTTGGCCTGGATCCAGTCCTCCACGGTCGGCAGCAGTCCCTTGACCTTGGTTTTGAATACATCGCGGTCCACATGCTGCTCGAGGTTCAGGATGATTTCCGAAATGCCGAAAAGCCCCATCACCAGCGGCACCAGCCCGATGCCGTCCATCAGTTCGGTCAGCCCGAAGGTGAACCGGGTGCTGCCCGATACCGTGTCCGTTCCGACCGTTCCGAGGATGATGCCGAAGCAGGCCATCATCAGGGAGTGGATCATGGAAGCCCCGGTCAGGAAGCTCAAGACCACCATGCCCATGCTCATGAGGGAGAAATACTCCGGGGGACCGAATTTGAGGGCAAAAACGGTCAAGGGCGGCGCCAACAGGGTCAGGCCGACCAGGCCGAGGGTGCCGGCGATGAACGAGGCGAAGGCGGACATCCCCAGCGCCCGGCCGGCCTTGCCCTGCCGAGCCATCTGGTAGCCGTCCAGGCAGGTCATGACCGAGGCGGCCTCGCCGGGGATATTCACGAGGATCGAGGTGGTGGACCCGCCGTACATGGCCCCGTAGTAGATACCGGCCAGCATGATGATCGCGGTGACGGGCGCGACGTGAAAGGTGGCCGGCAGCAGCAGCGCCATGGCGGCGGTGGGCCCCAAACCCGGCAGAACCCCCACGAGGGTGCCGATCAGGCAACCGAGGAAGCAATAAAAAAGATTGACGGGCTGAAAGGCGACGGAAAAGCCGATGATCAGTTGATGAGATAGGTCCATAGTCGTCCGGCCGGCAAACGGGCTCCGAGCAAAACCGAAAACAGAATGTAGGTGAACGCCAAGGTCAGGCCGGAGGCCACGAAGACCGTTCGCCATCGGAGCGGCTCCACGCACCTGAACAGAAACAGGAGCAGTAGAAATGTGGAGGCCGGAAATCCGATGACGTCCCAGAAAAACACATAGACGAACAAGAGCGCGGAAACCATGCCGATCCGGAGGACGTCGGCAGTGCGAAAGCCTCGGCCGGCTTCGGCGCCCGGCTTCTTGAGAACGGTCTGAATCAGGCCGGCGCCGGCCAGAACGGCCAGGCAGACCCCCGCCAAAAAAGGCAGGAACCCCGGCCCCGGCCGGCCGAGGGTTCCGAAGCCCAAGCGACCGGCCTCGGCGGTGACGGCCAGCGCCAGCGCCATCCAGGCGAAATGGGTGATGAGGTAGGTTTTTTTCAATGTCTATGGTTGGATGTAGTTTTTGACCTGAACCCCGGCCTCCACATACGCCTCGGCCCAGAACTTGGTGAAATCCGCGGTGTTCTGATACAGCACCGGCATCTCGTAGTTGCCCATGGCCTTGAGGAACCCGGGATCGCTCAGGGCCTTCTGGAAGGCGTCGTGCAGGAGCTTGACCCGTTCGGGCGCCATGCCCTTCGGACCGACGATGCCGATGGGCGAGTCGTGGACCACCTTGTAGCCCAACTCCTTCACCGTGGGGACATCCGGGAAACGCTTGACGCGGGTGTCACCATAAACGGCGATCAGTTTCAGCTGCCCGGCCTCCACGAGCGGGATCCAGCCCGAGGTGGTGGAGATGAAGTCCACGTGGCCGCCGAGCAGGGCGGCCGAGGACTCCTGGTCGCCCTTGGAGGGCAGGTGGTTGAATTTCACACCGGCGTTGGAGGCCATTTCCTCGGCGGCGATGTGGCCGCCGGTGCCGATGCCCGAGGCCATGTAGGTCGCCTGGCCGGGAGTGGCCTTGGCGAAATCGATGAGATCCTTGAGGGTTTTGTTCTTGGAATCGGGTTTCACCAGGACCCCATAGAGATAGCCGGCGACCCGGATGATGGGCGTGACGTCTTTGACCGTGTCGAAGGCAAGTTTGTTGATATGCGCGGCTCGGTGCAGGCTTGTGACGACGACGGACAGCAGATACCCGTCGGGCTCCTTGCCGATGATGGAGCCCGTTCCCACGGCGCCGCCGCCGCCGCCCTTGTTTTCCACCAGCATGGGCTGGCCGAGGATTTTTCCGGCCGCTTCCGCCAGCGGCCGGATGACCACGTCGGTGGAGCCGCCTGCCGGGTAGGGCACGATCAGGGTGATGGGCTTGGTGGGGAATTCGGCGGCAATCGCCGGCCCGCTCACCAGCATGGCGCCAATTACGAAAAGCAGAACGACCGGTATAGCTCTAATAGACCTCATGGTGCGCACCTCCGAAGTTTTTGCTTTAGATTATTCGATACCCCTTTTGCTGTCAATGCGATTTCCTGAAACATTTTTATCGTCAGACGATTGTGCTATAAGAAGTGAAAAAACCAGCAGCCGTTACGTGGTGTCCATCCAGAAATGGTAGATTTCGGTTCAGGCCAAGGCCGCAGCGATTTCGCAACCGCAGGCGTAGTGTTTCTACGTCGAGGATTGCGAAGAGCGAGAACGCCGGCATGGGCCGAAAGATGCTGTTTATGGATGGACACTGCTTAGCCGAGGAGGGCTCCTTGAACTTCAATACCCTGTCCGACGCGCATCTCAAGAATTTTCAGGCCATGGTGGCCCCCGACCGTTTTTCGAGCGGTGATTCCATCCTGGACCTGCACGCCAAGGACCAGTCGGCGCACCCGGCCTGTCGACCCGAGGCGGTGATCTGGCCGCAGGAGGCGGCCGAGGTGGCGGCTGTCCTGAAATATGCCAACGAACACCGCATCCCGGTGACCGGCTGGGGGGCCGGTTCCAGCCTGGAAGGCAACCCCATCCCGGTCTGCCGGGGGCTCGTGCTCGACTTCACTCGCATGAACCGGATTCTCACCATCCGCGAGGAGGATTTTCAGGCGGACGTCGAACCGGGGGTGGTCTACCAGGACCTGAACGAAAAACTCAGGCACACCGGCCTGTTTTTTCCGCCCGACC
>JBFYWS010000560.1:0-8084 GCA_041310935.1 Desulfobacteraceae bacterium
TCCAGTCCGGTGACGCGCCCGTGCAGGCCGCCGCTGGTGATGATGCGGTCACCCTTCTTCAGGTTGGCGATCAGGGTGCGGTGCTCTTTGCTGCGTTTCTGCTGGGGGCGGATGAGCAAAAAGTAGAAGATCACGAACATCAGAACCAGCGGGATAAAGCTGGCATACCCTGCGGCGCCGCCTTCTGCGGCGCCACCCTGTCCCATAGCGTAGGCAATGCTGACCAAGAGGTAACCTCCTTAATAGATGGTAAAGTGGCGCTGGTATACTTGAATTCCGCGCCCTCGTCAAATCCTAATTGAAACTGCGTGCGTGCCGGGGCCGCTCAGGGGGTGCAGACGATGCGGCTTTCGCCGGGCACCAGGCCGTCGTCACCCTCGATGTCGATGGTGATGTTGCGGCGGGTTTCGAACTCCACGAGGTCCCGGCGCTTCTTGTTGAGCAGGAATTCCGCCACGGCCGTGGGCACGACGCACTTGACGCGTGTGACGTCGTTTTTAAGCGCCTCCATGCCGAGTTTTCGCAGAAAGCCGATCCCCAGGGTTTCGGTGGAGGGGATCAGACCCTTGCCCTGGCACTGCCGGCAGACAATGTGGCTGCCGAACTCGATCGAGGGGTGGATGCGTTGCCGGGACATCTCGAGGAGCCCGAACTTGGAGATCCGGCCCACCTTGGTGCGGGCCTTGTCCTGCTTCAGGTGGTTCTTCAACTCGCGCTCGACCTCGGCGCGATGATGGGCCTCTCGCATGTCGATGAAGTCGATGACGATGAGGCCTCCCAAATCGCGCAGGCGCAGCTGGCGCGCGACCTCCTCGGCGGCCTCCAGGTTGGTCTGGAAGGCGGTCTGCTCCACGGATTTTTCGTGGGTCGCTTTGCCGGAGTTGACGTCGATGGTCACCAAAGCCTCGGTCGGTTCAATCACGATCGAGGCGCCGGATTTCAGACGCACACGGTTTTCGAAAATGGAGCCGATCTGCTCCTCGAGCTGGAACTTCGAGAACAGGGGTTTTTCACCCTGGTAGAGCTTCACGGTCTGCCCCTGCTTGCTCGAGAAGATGTTCAGCAATTCCTGCACTTCGTCGAACGTGTTGGGATCGTCGATGAGAATCTCGGAGACGTCCGGTGTCAAGGAGTCGCGGATGGAGCGCAGCACGAGGGCCCGCTCCTTGTACAGGAGGGCCGGGGATTTCTCCTGCATCACCTTGCCCTTGATGGTCTTCCACAGCCGCATGAGATCTTTCAGATCCTTGGAGATCATGGTCTTCGAGCAGCCCATGCCCGCCGTGCGCACGATGACACCATACCCTTCGGGGATCTCGAGCTCGCCGACGACGCCCTTCAAGCGGAGGCGTTCGGGCTCGTCCTCGATCTTGCGCGAAACCCCCTTGACGGAGTGTCCCGGCATCAGCACCACGTGCCGGCCCGGCAGCGAGATCAGGGTGGTCAGCATGGCGCCCTTGTTCATGATCGGGTCCTTGGCCACCTGGACCATAAGCTCCTGGCCGCGTTTGACCAGCCGCTGCAGGGGGGCGCTGCCCGCGTTGTCCTCGTGGTAGTAGTCGGGGTGGATGTCATGCTGCTGCAGGAAGCCGTGCCGTGCGGCCCCGTAGTCGATGAAAACGGCCTGAAGGCTTGGTTCGACGCGGGTGATGAACCCCTTGTAGATGTTGCCTTGGGTGATCTCCCGCGCTGCGCTTTCGATCCGGAAATCTTCCAACCGGCCGTCTTTGACCGTGGCGACGCGGCATTCCCCGGGATCGCTGGCGTTGATCAGGATTTTGGTGTTCATAAATGATGTTCCTTAATTTAAAAGGCTGGTAACACCTCAGGCATCGGGGTTCAGGGTTCAGACAATCAACGAGGGGAGGCGCCATAATCCTCGCCATCCTCCCGCATGGACGATTGGGGCCGACGGCGATCAGGCCCCGGCAACTGCTTGTTTCCTGAACCCCGAACCCTGAACTCTCGCCACCTGAGTAGTTACAAAGGCTGAATCAATTCGGGCTGTTCCTGAAATAAAAGTCATGCTTCCATATGGGATTGTCGCGCACAAGTCAAACGATTTTTCCCGCGCCGGCCGGGCGCTGAGGAAAGCGACTGCGGCGTGCGGCCCCGGGCCCGGCGGCGGCGCTGGGCCCGGAGCGGTTCCGGCAGAACTTGCACTTTGTGCCATATTATGGCAATGAAGATCATTTATCAACACCCTGCTAAAGGAAACTGAGCCGCGTATGGAAGAAAAGTACGAGCCGCAGGTGATCGAGCGTCGGTGGCAGGCCCGGTGGCAGGCCGAGAACCTGTTCAGGGTCACCGAGGACGAAAGCCGCCCCACGTATTACCTGCTGGAGATGTTCCCCTATCCCTCCGGCAACATCCACATGGGCCACGTGCGCAACTACACCATCGGCGACGTGGTGGCCCGCTACAAGCGCATGTGCGGGTTCAACGTGCTGCACCCCATGGGGTGGGACGCCTTCGGCATGCCGGCTGAAAACGCCGCCATCGCCAACCAGACCCACCCGGCGAAGTGGACGTATGCCAACATCGCCAACATGCGCTCCCAGCTCAAGCGCCTGGGGTTCAGCTACGACTGGGAGCGGGAGATCGCCACCTGCCGGCCGGAATACTACCGTTGGGAACAGTGGCTGTTCCTGAAGATGTACGAAAAGGGGCTGGCCTTCCGCAAGGAGTCCTACGTCAACTGGTGCGACCCCTGCCAAACGGTGCTCGCCAACGAGCAGGTGGAGGCCGGAGCCTGCTGGCGCTGCGGAAAGCCGGTGCGCCAGAAAAAGCTCTCGCAGTGGTTTTTCCGGATCACGCGCTACGCCGAGGACCTGCTGGCATACTGCGACCAGCTGCCCGGGTGGCCCGAAAAAGTCATCACCATGCAGAAGAACTGGATCGGCCGCAGCGCTGGCGCGGAGATCCATTTTCCGCTCGAGGACGGACAGGGGTTCATCCCGGTCTTCACCACGCGTCAGGACACCGTGTGCGGGGCGACCTTCATGTGTCTGGCGCCGGAGCACCCCTTGGTGCCGCAGTTGTGTCAGGGCAAACCCCAGGAGGGAGAGGTCCTGGCATTTGTCGAGCGGATCTCTCGCCAGGACCGATCCGACAAGGCCCTGGAGAGCTACGAAAAGGAGGGCGTTTTCACCGGTGCCTTCTGCCTCAACCCCGTGAATGGCCGCCGGATGCCCATCTACACCGCCAATTTTGCGCTGATGGCCTACGGCACGGGGGCCGTCATGTCGGTGCCGGCCCACGATCAGCGCGATTTCGAGTTCGCGAAGAAATACGGGCTGGAGATCATCGTGGTGGTTCAGTCGCCGGAGAGCGACCTCAACCCCGCCGCCATGACCGATGCTTACACCGGCGCAGGGGTGATGGCGAACTCCGGCCGCTTCGACGGCCTGCCGAACGCCCAGGCCAAGGAGGTGATCGCCGACCATCTGGAAACGCAGGGTCTCGGCAAGCGCGCGGTGAGCTTCCGGCTGCGGGACTGGGGCATCTCCCGGCAGCGCTACTGGGGGGCGCCCATCCCGATGATCCACTGCGGCCGCTGCGGCATCGTGCCGGTGCCGGAGCAAGACCTGCCGGTGGTCCTGCCGGAGGATGCCGACCTGCTCGAGGGCGGCCGCTCGCCGCTGCCCACGCTGGAAAAGTTCGTGCGGGTCTCCTGCCCGCGCTGCGGCGGCGAGGCGCGTCGCGAGACCGACACGATGGACACCTTTGTCGAGTCTTCCTGGTATTTCGAACGCTTCTGCAGCCCGCGCTGCGACACGGGCATGTTTGAGAAGGCCGCCGTGGATTACTGGATGCCGGTCGACCAGTACATCGGGGGAGTCGAGCACGCCATTCTGCACCTGCTCTATTCGCGCTTCTACACCCGCGTGCTCAAAGACGAGGGTCTGGTGACCACCCCGGAGCCGTTCACGCGGCTGCTGACCCAGGGAATGGTCTGCAAGGAGACGGTCTGCTGCCCCGAGCACGGCTTCCTCTTTCCGACCGATGTCCGCGCCGCCGGGGGCGGAACCAGGGCGTGCAGCGTGTGCGGCAAGCCGGTGGTGCTGGGCCGGGTGGAGAAAATGTCCAAGTCCAAGAAGAACGTGATCGACCCCAACACGCTGCTCGAACGCTACGGCGCCGACACCACCCGGCTGTTCTGCCTTTTCGCGGCACCCCCCGAGAAGGACCTCGAGTGGAGCGAGCAGGGGGTTGACGGCGGGTACCGTTTCCTGAACCGAATCTGGCGCCTGGCGGCCGACTGGATGGACAGCGTGCAGGGGGTTTCGGCCTACGATGGGGGACTCGATGCCCTGGACGAGGCGCTCCAAGCGGTTTTTCGCAAGACGCACCAGACCATCCGCAAGGTCACGCGGGACATCGAGGAGCGGTTTCACTTCAATACGGCCATCAGCGCCATGATGGAGCTGTTCAACGAGATGGCGCTGGTGGACCGGGGAACCCCTCACCCGGAGCAGGCCCGCGTGATGCGCCTGGCCTTTGAGTCGCTGACGCTGCTGCTGTCGCCGATCGTGCCGCACATCGCCGAGGAGCTGTGGGCCGCGCTGGGCCGACCCGAGAGCATTCTGCTCGCCCAATGGCCGAAATGGCGCGAGGAGGCGCTCGAGCAGGCGGCGGTCCTGATCGTCATCCAGGTCAACGGCAAGCTGCGCAGCCGCATGACCGTTGCGGTCGACGCCGCCGACGAGGCGCTGAAAGCCCAGGCCCTGGCGGATGAGAACGTCCGCAAGTTCATCCAGGGCAAGCCCGTCAAGAAGGTCGTCGTGGTGAAAAACAAGCTGGTGAACATCGTGATATGAACGGCCGGATGAATCCGCGCGAAGCAGGGGCGGAGGCCTTTTCAGTGAGGAATTCGATGCAGCGCGTGCTCAACTCCATCACACGGTTTGCACTGATCCCGGTCGTCCTCTGGGGGATGGTCGCATGCGGATACCATTTTCAGACGGCCGGGGTAATTCCCGCGGGGCTTGAGCCCATCTTCATTGAAGTGTTCGAGAACCGCACCAACCAAGCCGGGCTGGAAACGACGGTGACCAACGCCGTTGTCTTTGAATTCGTCAAGCGCAACGAAGCCGCACTGGCGCGTAATGCCGCGGATGCGAGTGTTGTCATGAAGGGTGTGATCCGGTCCGTGGAGCTTCAGACCATTTCCACGCGCGGAAGGGATGTGGCCGGTGAGCGGCAGGTGATGATGCGAATCGATGTTCAGTTGGTGGCTGCGGACGGCCAGGTGAAATGGGCGGCGAAAAATCTCTCCGACAACGAGGCCTACTCCGTATCGAACGACAAATTTCTGAACGACGAGCGACAAAGAGCGGCTCTCGGTTTGGTGTCGATGCGGATTGCCGAGCGCGTGTATGACCGCATCATCGACAATTTTTGAATGGATGGCTTCGTAAAAAACCCAATTTCGGCGTTGCGCTTCATCCCGCTGTCGCTGCGGCGTACTGAAAGCACGCCTCACTCCACGGTATTCGCGCGCCTTGAACTTGGGCTTTTTACAAAGCCATCGGTTGTGATGGATTTTTTCGAGTCCATCTGAATTTGCGCATGCGAAGAAGGGGTCACCGGTGGATCGGGAGGTTCCCGGTCCACCGGTGATCCAAGACGTCAGCCACCTGCCGGTTCGAATCAGGAACCCTGGGCTTTCACCAGTTTGGACAAGCGGGAGATCTTGCGGGCGGCGGTGCGCTTGTGAAGCGTGCCCTTCTTGGCGGCCTTGTCGATGATGGATTGGGCCTGTTTCAGTGTGGCGGCCGTCTCGGGCGACTTCTCGTCTGCCGCCAGGCGCACGCTCTTGACGACGTTCTTGACCTGTGTTTTGGTCATGCGGTTGCGCAGGCGCCGATCTTCACTCTGGCGCGCGCGTTTGATTGCGGATTTGTGATTGGCCAAGCTGATGACTCCTTTCTGTTTTTTTGATGAATCAGTTTTATTAATAAATTCAACCTGACCTGTCAAGATATTTCTGTTGGCGCAGCCTCCCCACACGCATCCTGCAACGACGTGCCCCCCGCCCGGCGGGGCGGCTGAAAACATCCGCCTGACCCGGGCGGCCGTCACCGTGGCAGCAGCGACCCTGTTGAGCCGACTGCTGGGGTTTGTGCGCGACGCCATGATCGCCTGGTGCTTTGGCACCGGGTTCGGCTCGGATGCCTTTCTGGCCGCTTTTCGGATCCCCAACCTCTTCCGGCGGCTGTTCGGAGAGGGGACCTTGAGCTCGGCCTTCGTGCCGGTCCTCACCGAGACGTTGTGGAAAAGCGGTCACGCCGAGGCCCGGTCGCTGGCGGCCGCGGCCGCGCGCATGCTGGCCGGCCTGCTGATCGTCCTGTGCCTGGCGGGGATGGCGGCCTCACCCTGGATCGTGCGGCTGATGACGCCCGGGTTTGCCGGGCCGAAGCTTGAGATGACCGTCACCCTGACCCGCATCATGTTCCCCTACCTGTTCGCCGCCGGGATGGCGGCGCTCTGCATGGGCACCCTCAACGTTTTCGGAAACTTCGCCGCCCCGGCCCTGGCGCCGGCGTTGCTCAACATCGCCATGATCGTTTCCATGCTGGCCGCCGCGCCGCTCGCGGGAAGGCCCGAATACGGTCTGGCCCTCGCCGTGCTAATCGGCGGGGCGGGCCAGTTGGCCCTGCAGTTGCCTTTCCTCGCCCGCAACCGGCTGCAGGTCTGGCGCCGGGCCCGGGCCTTGCACCCGGCGCTCGCGCGGGTTGCCCGTCTGATGGTCCCGGCCGTGCTCGGCGGTGCCGTGTACCAGATCAACGTGCTGGTCGGGACCCTGCTCGCCTCTTTCCTCCCGGAAGGCAGCGTGAGCTATCTTTACTACGCGGAGCGGCTCCTGGAGTTTCCCCTGGGGATCGTCGCGATGGCCGGCGCGACAGCGGTGCTGCCGAGCCTGGCGCGCGAGGCGGCGACGGGCGACGCGGAGGCCCTGCGGTCCACCTTCGGGTATGCGTTCCGGATGGTCTCTTTCCTCACGCTGCCGGCGATGGCCGGGTTGATCCTGCTGGGAGAGCCGATGGTGGTGCTGTTGTTCCAACGCGGGGAATTCGGGGCGGAATCGGCTCGGTTGACGTCCCAGGCGCTTTTATACTATGCTATGGGCCTGTGGGCATTTTCGGCCGTGCGCATCGTGGTGGCGGCGTTTTTTGCACTGCAGGATTCGCGCACCCCGGTCCGGGTGGCGACCATCTCCATCCTGGCCAACGTGGTTCTCGGAGCCGTGCTCATGCGTCCGCTGGCCCACGGCGGGATTGCCCTGGCCGCCTCGCTGGCCTCGTTTCTCAATCTGGCGCTGCTGCTCCTGGCGCTGCGCAAAAAGCTGACCGCCGTCGACTGGCGCGCGATCGGGGCCTCGTTCGGCCGCTCCCTGGCGAGCACCCTGGTCATGGCCGCCGGGGTTGCGTTCATGGCGCGGACGGTGATGGGCCAGCAGCCCGCCACGGCCGTCGGGGTGGCCGCATGCATGGTCGCCGGGGTACTGATGTATGCCGGGGCGGCGCTCATTCTGAGAAGCCCTGAGATTGCTGGAATTTACGGCTTGGTCAAAAGGAGTCTGCGCGCACGATGAGCCGGAAACAAGGTATGCTGCTCGGCACGGCGGTGCTGCTCCTGATGGCGCTGCTGTTTTTCATCGTTTTCAGCGAGCGGGGGCTCGCCGAGCTCAGCCAGTCGAAAAAAGAGCGGGACCGCATCAAGGAGCACAACCAGCAGCTTACCCGGGAAAATCTGACACTCGGTGTTGAGATCGACCGGCTGAAGAACGACCCCCACTATATCGAGAGTGTGGCGCGCAAGGAGTTCGGGATGATCGGGCAGAACGAGATCGTGGTCAAGCCCCAACGCGCCACCGACCGCTGAGGGGATACGCGCGATGACGGACGACCGGCAGCATGAGACGCTAACGATGGCGCGGCTCCTCTCCGAGCAGGGGCATTGGCAACGGGCGGCCGAGATTTGCCGGCACCTGCTGCAGACCCAACCCGGGCGGGAGGATGTGGCGGAGGCGCTGGCCGAGGCCGAGCGCCGGGCGCAGGAGAGTTCGCCGAAAACCGCGG
>JBFYWS010000567.1:0-7064 GCA_041310935.1 Desulfobacteraceae bacterium
AGCCGAATTTCATCGCCGTCCGCGAGCGGAGTAGGCGTCTGAACCCGGGCATCGTTGACGAAGGTGCCGTTGGCGCTGCTGAGGTCGGCGATGTTCCAACGCCCCTCCTGCAGCGTCAGCCGGGCGTGATGCCGCGAAAGCGATGGGCACTCGATCTGCAGATCCGCGCTGCTGCTGCGGCCGATGATGGCGCCGTCTTCCACTGGAAGAAAGGCTCCCGGCTGCGGGCCGGAGATGACGTTGAGCTGGGCCATGGCGGGAGTATGAACCATATTCAAGATGCAAACAAGATGCGCGATCGACGGTAAGGGAAGCCGCGCCGCAAGGGGGCCCGCCGGGAATTCGAAGGGCCGATCCGCCGACAAACCGTTTGACATCTTCCGGGTGGGAGATTAAGAGAGGATGATTCTTCTTCGGATGCACCGGAAACCAGGTGCGACGGATCCAACCACGGTTCCTTTTTTGGCGCGGCCCGGCGGTACCGCCGGGAAGCCGCTCTTCTCCTTCGAGGGGATGCGCATGATCCCCAGCCGATCCGCCCAGATCATCCGCCGTACCGGTTGTGATGTCTGCGGGCGACCGTTGACATTTCACCAGCAGTGCTCCGGCCGCATGTGCGATGACTGGCGCTGCCGCGGGACCCGGCTTGAGCGCGAGATGGATGCCCATCGCCGGGAAGCGGCTCATGCCCTGGGGGAGATGCACCCGGAATCCTACCCCCTGCTGGTGGTTCCGTACCGCCGCGGCTTGATCCGGAAGCTGCCGCAGAAGCGGCGCCGAGCGCACCTGGGATTTCTTGAGGCGCTCGTCACGGAAGCCACCAAGACCGGGGGGCGGAGTCGGGCACCTGCGGGGGAGCCGCAGGCCGCGGACACCCATTCCCCGCCGGCGCTCGCCGCGGCGGTGTGCCGCGTGTGCGCCGGTGCCTGCTGCCATCGAGGCGGGGATCGGGCGTTCCTGGACGCGGCCGCCATCCTGCATCGCCTGGCGGCGCAGAACGCCCCGGAGCCGCTGCAGGTCGTGGCCACCTACGCCGGGCACTTGCCGGAGCGCGCCTTCGCCGGCTCCTGCGCGTATCACGGCCTGGAGGGTTGCACCCTGCCGCGCACGTTACGGGCCGCCATCTGCAACCGTTACCGCTGCCGCGGATTGAAGCTGGCGGAGGAGTGGGCACGCACCGGTCGCACCGCTTACGCCTATGTCGTGGTCCGGGAAGACAACCGCATCAGGCGAGGGGCCTTCGTTGGTCCGACCGACATCCGGCACTATCCGGTGCTAAGCGCCCGGCGAACATCGTGTCCTGAATGATGGCATGTCATCATTTGCCGGGCCGAGGGAATGCATCCCGAGAGAGAAGTCAGCCGTCGCATGCACGTATGAACCATACCCAAAATGGACACAGGCCCGATCGGGACCGAACAGAACCCGCCGACGACGAGGCGGCCCAGCTTACCGTCGATCAGGCTATCCGTCTGGCCATGGGGCTTCAGCAGCGCCTGCGGCTGGATGAGGCGGAAACCATCTACCGGCGGATTCTCGATCACACCCCCGGTCACCCCGATAGTATGCATTTCCTGGGCCTGCTGCAGCACCAGCGCGGCCGGCCGGAGGAGGCCATCCGGCTGATCTCCCTGGCTTTGCAGAAGGCACCCGCCTACGCCGATGCCCGCAACAACCTGGGAAACATCTTCCGCGAACAGGACCGCCTGGAGGAGGCCGAGGCCTGCTACCGGCGGGTCCTGGAGCTCGCCCCGGAAAACGCCGGCGCCTACAACAACCTGGGCACCGTGCTGCGGGCCCAAGGGCGGCTGGCGGAGGCGGAGACGGCCTACCAACAGGCCATCCAGCTCGCTCCGGACTTTCACGGATCCTACGAGAACATGGGAAACCTGCTCAGCCAGCAGGGAAAAGCGGCCCACGCGGTGGCCCATTATTGCCAGGCCATCGTGCTCGACCCTGACCATCCGGGTTCAAAACGCATGCTGGGCATCGCGCTGGCCTCCCTCGGCCGGATCGCGGAGGCGGCCAGCGTCTTCCGCGCATGGTCCGAGCAGGATCCGGACAATCCGGTGGCGCGTCACCTCCTGGCCGCCTGCTCGGGCGAGAGGACTCCGGAGCGCGCCCCGGACGACTACGTCAAGCAGGTGTTCGACAACTTTGCCGGGCGCTTCGAGGAGCGCCTCGGAGGGCTGGAGTACCGGGCGCCCCAACTCGTGGCCGAAGCCGTCGCCCGGGTGCATGCCGCCCCTGCGGCCGATCTTCGCACCCTCGACGCGGGCTGCGGGACCGGGCTGTGCGGACCGCTGCTGCGCCCCTTTGCGCGCCGGCTGGAGGGGGTGGACCTCTCGCCCGGCATGCTCGGCCGCGCCCGTGCGACCGGATGGTATGATGCGCTCGAGGAAGCCGAATTGACCGGATTCATCGCCGCGCGGCCGGCGGCCTATGACCTCATCGTGTCGGCCGACACCCTTTGCTACTTCGGCGACCTGGACGCGGTCATGGCCGCAGCCGCCGGATCCCTGAGGCCCGGGGGGACCTTCATTTTCACCGTCGAGCACGGCGGAGAAGAGGACCTCTCCCGGGCGGCGGGCTTCCGCCTCAATCCCAACGGCCGCTACTGCCATGGGGAGGCGTACGTGCGCCACGTCGTCGCCGCAGCCGGGATGGAACTGGTATCGCTGGTGCACGCACCGCTGAGGCAGGAGATGGGAGCGCCCGTGGCCGGGCTGGTCGTGACGGCGGCCGCCGGCAGGGGCAGACGCGGGGTGTCTGAGAGACGTGACCGTGGGTAAAGGGAAAACAAGCGGCAGCGGCGAAACCTCGCCGCCGGCCGAGGGCAGGCACGCGGCCCCGGCGAAAGTGGTTCTCGACGCCGAAGAGGCCTTGCGGGCGGCCCTGCAACTGCACCGCGGCGGGTCGCTGGCCGAGGCCGAGATGCTCTACCGGCGCATCCTTCAATCCCAGCCGGACAACCTGGATGCGCTGCACTTCCTGGGGCTGCTCTGCCATCAGCAGAACCGGCGTTCCGAGGCCGGCGAATTGATCCGCCGCATTATCGCCCAGGACCCGCAGAACGCCGACGCCCACAACAACCTGGGGAACGTGATGGAAGGAGCGGGCGAACTTTCGCAGGCCGAAGCCTGTTACCGCAGCGCCATCTCCCTGCGCCCCGACCATGCCTCGGCCCACAACAACCTGGGCGTGGTCCTGATGGCGCAGCAGCGGGCGGCCGAGGCCGTGGCCGCCTACCGCCGGGCCATCGCGCTCGCATCGGATTCGGCCGATTTCCGTTACAACCTCGGCAACGCACTGCGCAAGTCCGGGGAGCTCGAGGCGGCGGGCGCTGCCTACCGCAAAGCGGTCGAGCTGAAGCCCGACCACGCCGGGGCCTGGCAGGGCCTGGCCCGCACCCTGACCCAGGCCGGCCGACGCGAGGAGGCCGCAGCGGTGTTCGAGGAGTGGCTGGCCGCAGACCCCGGAAACCCGGTGGTGCGCTTCCTCAGGGCCGCCTTTCTCGGGCAGGACCTCCCGGAGCGGGCGCCGGATGCCTACGTGCAGCAGGTGTTCGACGAAATGGCCGAGGGCTACGATGCGCACCTGCTGGAGAACCTCGATTACCGCGCTCACCAGCTGCTGATGAACGCACTATCCGGGGTGCTTCCCCCGCCGGCGGCAACACTCGACATCCTGGATGCAGGCTGCGGGACCGGCCTGTGCGGACCGCTCCTGCGCCCCTACGCCCGGCATCTGACCGGGGTCGACCTATCCCCCGCCATGCTGGCCAAAGCCGCCGGGCGCAAGGTCTACGACGATCTCATCAACGCCGAACTGGCAGCCGCGCTCGGCCGCAAACCTGACACCTATGATCTCATATGCTCGGCGGACACGCTGTGCTACTTCGGCGAACTTGACCCGGTCTTCCAGGCCGCTACCTTAGCTTTAATGCAAGGGGGCTTACTCGCGTTCACGCTGGAGGATGCTGGCGACCAGACCTCAAGCTGGCATCTCAATCCCCACGGCCGGTATGCCCATGGCCGGAATTACCTTGAGGGCGCACTCGCCCGAGCAAGACTTCAAATCCACTCGATCTCGTCAGTCGTCTTGCGGACGGAGGGCAAACAATCAGTAAAAGGGCATCTGGTGGTCGCAGGGAAAGATGAAAAAAAATTCCATAACAGCCAACTCGGAGAGCAAGGAAAGGCGGTAAGGCCCAAAGAGAATCCGAACGTTTGAAAGAATAGAAGGAAACGCCCCTTGCTATAACCATAGTTTGAGAGAGGAGGATTCCGAGATGAGACAAGTAGCCGATTATGAGAAGCTTGTAGCAGGTCGGCGGCAACTCGAAGTCCAGGCTGCCAGAAAAATAAACGAATATCTTTGGAGCACTCAGTTGTCAACAATAAGACGATTGGTTCATCAGATGATCAGAAAGATCCTGAGTGTCAATTCCACTATTCTCGACGGCACCCGCGGCAACGGTCTCTTGAGCGGCCAGAAGGCCTTCATGATGTGGTCAGAGTGTGGCGTACAACCCAGCGTCGCCGGCTTAAAAGTTGTACAAAACTATCTCTGGCGTCAGGATGGGGGTGAGAAGTGGTTGTTTGTGTGCTCCGATGTGATTCGACTCTTTGGTGAAGTCGCCGAACATCTGGCAGGCAGGGGAGACGATTGGAGCAGCTTTGTCAAGGCCAAGGACAAATTGCGACCTGAGCCTATTTATGCCAAACCGAAGCGCAACAAATTGGGTCACTACGAAGACACCGATCGGGGCTGGGGCCACAGAGACAGAGCCGATAAGGAAGATCCCGCCAGGATGGGCTGGCCGTTCGTGGACATCCCCAGGGAAAGAGTCCCCTGGAGAGGGGTGGAGAAATTCAAGTTTGGCGAACGCAGCGTAATTGACGTGATCGATTGGATGTATGGGCTTCCGGTGGAAGGGGCCGGTGTCTCGGGAACCACTACTGACTCGATTGCAGCATTAAGGTGGTTTGGCCCCGGAGGACGAGTTAACCCTTTACCTCAGTTGATAGCCATCGCGACAATGGTACCACAGGGGCATCACACGATAGTTGAGTGCGCGTGGCCACTGACGCGGTTCAACTACATGAACTACCATATCGGCTTGTATGACACCCTTTTACCTGAAGACGCTGACAGCGATTATGGCAGCTTGAGAACGGCACTGAGTGCATTGGAGAATGATCCGCGCAATCGACACGTGCTGGGCTATATGAAGAGGGGGCAGCCCATTTGGATGGAATTCGAGAGTCGCGAGGAGATCGAAGCCTACAAAAGCGTTGCTGGAGTCCGCACCGCTTACGGCTTCTGCGTGGGAGGACCGCCGCGCGATACAACCATTGAAGGCTTCCTCCAAGGCAAGCATGTAAAGCAAGAGATAATCAACGCTCTTTTAATATAGATGAATCGATGGGTGAATCACCGGATCAAAGCGATTGATGGCATGATCATGACAAAAAACCCCTTAGGCCCAACCCGGACAAGCCGGAACCAAATAGGAAAATAGTTTAAGCCGCTAGTGCGGTTTGATATAGATAGGCCAACCCTCTAGTGGGAGGCCGAATATGGAACTTTTCACCGAACGGCATGCGGATAAGATTAGCGGTGAGCTGTCGTGCCTGGACCGAGTCGTGATCACCGGCACCATTCCGAGTATTTGTCATGCTGAGGCGATGAGCACCTATCTTCGGTTCAGGTCCATCCGCATTTTTGATTATGCTCGCTGGGCGGAACCGTTGCGGGATCAGGTTCGGCAAAACGCCCAGCGGTTGGCCGAAGAAGCCGGGCTGAGCATCGAGTACCTGCGCCACAGCAACGTTCGCAAAGAATCGCTGGTACGCGAGATTCTCAAAAAGCGCGGTGAGCATGAGGGGCTGGTATGCATCTTCTCGGCCATGGAAGCCTGCCCCAGCTACAAACCCTGGCATGACAAGCCCAGCGGTCGCACGTTTCTCAAGCCCGACACGGGCAAGTGTCTGCACTACTACTTTTATTTTATCGACAAGGATCTGGGGCTGTTTTACTTGCGAGTGCCGACCTGGGCTCCGTTTCGGTTGCAGTTTTATTTTAACGGCCATGGGTTGCTTGAGGCCGCGTTGCGCAAACGGCAGATCGAAGCCCAGATGCTGGATAATGCCTTTATCCATGTGGCGGACTGGCTCGCCGCCCAACGGCTGGCCGAGCAGCTGAAGCCTCAGCTGCTGCACCGTAAACTGGACCGATACGCCCGGCGGTTTTGTCCGCCGATGGTTCTTTTTGAAAGCGGTTATCACTGGTCGCTGATGCAGGTCGAATACGCCACCGATATCATCTTTCGCCGCCAGCAGGAACTGGCCCCGATTTACGAAGCCCTGGTGCGCACCGCGATCCATGCGGTGAAGGCTGAGGATGTGGCGACGTTTTTGGGCCGCAAGCTCTACGGCCAGTACCGCGACGAGCTGGGCAATGATTTTAAGACCCGGATCCAAGGAACCCGCATCAAGCATTACATGGGCAAGGCGGCTATCAAGATGTACGACAAGCACGGCTTGATCCTGAGGATTGAGACCACGGTCAACGACGTGAGCCTCTTTAAACACCACCGTCGGGTGGAACATCGCGACGGCAGCTGGGAGATGAAGACCGCCGCGTTGAAGAAGTCCATTTACAGTTTGCCGGTGCTTATAGAGTTGATGCGCGCCTCCAATCGCCGGTACCTGGAATTTATCTCTACCTTGGATGATCCCAGCTGCGTGCTCAAAGACTTGGAGAAGATTGCCTTGCCAGTCCGTGAAGGGGATCGTTCGCTGCGAGGCTTTAACCTGTTTGCTGGCGCTGATCTGGATGTGTTCCAAACCCTGGTGCGCGGGGAGTTTAACATCACCGGTTTTCAGAACAAGCACCTGGCGCAGCGGCTTCAGCAAGCCGGCCGGCAGGTCTCCCCACTGCTCAAGCGGCTTCGGGCTCATGGGCTGATCAAGAAGATCGGTCATTGCTACAAGTATTATCTGACGGCGTTGGGTAGACGCCTTGCGGCCACGGCTCTCCGCTTGCGAGAGATGACTATC